>CAITDR010000568.1 GCA_903891165.1 uncultured Pseudomonadota bacterium | reverse complement strand
GGCATCAAACGGGCAGAAAAGAAGCTGAAGAAGAGCACCGGAAGCAGCAGATCCAGCAGGAGCATCCCGAGCACCTGCCGCAGCCGCTCAGAATTCACCTAGGCAGCTCCAAAAATCAGCGCACAATTCTGCCCCCCAAAGCCGAAGGAATTGGAGAGCAAAGCCTGGGGCTTGCGGTAGACCCGCTCCATCAACACATTCGCCGGGCAGGCCGGGTCCGGCTCCACCAGACCCACGGTCTCCGGAAGGACACCTTCCGAAAAACAGGCCATACACAGGGCCGCCTCGACTGCGCCCGCCGCCGCAATGGTGTGCCCCACCGCACCTTTGAAGGAACTTACTGGCACATCTCCGAATACTCTTGACACGGCAAGAGCTTCGGCGCGATCGCCGATGGGGGTGCCCGTGCCATGTGCATTCACATAGTGGACGTCCCCCGCCTCCAAGCCTGCGTCGCGCAGGGCCCGGCGCATGGCCAGCTCGGCTCCCCTCCCCTCCGGGTGAGGTGCGGTGACATTCCAGGCATCCACCGAGGATCCTGCACCCAAAAGCCGCGCCAGCACCGGTGCCCCACGGGCACGGGCATCCTCCTCGCGCTCCAGACGCAATAGCGCCGCCCCCTCCCCCAACAAAAATCCAGAACGATGCCGATCAAAGGGCCGTGCCGCCCCTTCCGAAAGTGCACCGAGGATCACAAAAGACAGAATCCCGATGGGGTGCAGCATGGAGTCGTGCCCCCCCGCCAGGGCCACATCCACCTGCCCCTCGGCCACGGCACGCGCCGCCGCCGCGATGGACTGGGCAGCGGCTGCGCAGGCAGAAAAGCTGGTTTCCGCCCGGATTGCGCCCAAACGGGCCGCGAGGTGTCCCGTCACCCGGGCCGGAAGGTGCCGTCGCACCGCAGCCGCGTTTGTCAAGACTTTTCCCATTTTCTCACGGTCAAAGCAACCGTTCTGAAGAAAGGGGTAGAGATCCTCCTCCAGCTCTACCGGCGTAAGGCTGGACAGACCGGTACCCAGGAAAAGACCCAAGCGGGCTCCTGAAGGTACCTCCATCTCGGCGGCGCAGGCCATGGCAAGCCAACCCTTGCGGTCGTCCTCCAGCTCCGGATCCGCGGGCAGTCCCTCCACCCGCGCCAGCTGGGGCACCCCGAGCACCGCCGCATCCACGTCGGGTGTGCCGAAGCAACGCTCGGGGAGAAAGGGGCGATGACCGCCCGCTGCTGAGCCTGCACAGCGCAGTGTCACCCCCGTGACCACCACCCGCCCGCTGCCGAGCACCGGCTTCAGGGTGTGCACTTCTTCTCGGCGCCAACAAAACAATTGTAGGTGCCTGCGGCCACCGGCGCCACCTCGGCCATCACGCGCGAGCGATCCTCCAACACGACGGTTACCAGGCAGCGACCGGCGCTGTCCATCGGCACTCCTACCGTGTTTCCCGTGCCAGAAAATGGCTTTCCATCACACTCTGCGGTGAGCTTTCGCGCATTTTCTACCTTGGCCACAAAGGTGATCGGCGTGGCCGCTGCCGGAGCAACCTCCACCTTGGGGGCTTCCGGCGTCACCACCGGTGTCGCGGGCACCGCTACGGAGGGCGTCGTCCCGCCAAAATAGCCGTTGGAATACAGGTAGTAGCCAACACCCCCCACACCGATCACCACCAACAGGCCCACCACAAAGGCCCCGGCGATCACCGGCAGCAGCCAGCTACGCTTGGGCGGCTCCGGCTCCTCCTCCTCGTAGCCCACGGTGGCCGACGGGGCGGGTGGCGGTGGGACCGCCCGGCCGATTGGACTGGGAGGAGGCGACGTATCCGCCTTCCCCGAGATCAGCATGGTCTTGTCCTCGCCCATCAGCGATTCCAGCGAGCCTGAGGCACCGGCCATATGGTCGGGCACCATGGTCGGGGAGGCCCGCGGTCCGGCCACAATCGGCAGCTCGGCGCGGGGTTCCGGGCGGGCGCCCTCCATGGCCTCCTTGACCCGCGTGGGCACGTCGTCGAAGTCCTCCGGATTGCCCGGCTCGGGCTCCGGTTCGGGAACATGGGCCACGGGGCGCTCGATCACCGGCTTTGCTTCGGGTACTTCGCCCGGATCCGGCGTGACCCCCAGCTCCTGGCGTACCGACTCGGCCAGGGCACGCCAGCGGGCATCGTTCTGGGCCACCTCCGCGGCCGGCTCAGGCTCGGTGGACTCTTCGGGGTCCGCGTACTGACGCAGAATGTCATCGGGCGAGGGAACGCCCGGCGGCGTTGCTGCAAAAGCGCCATCCTCGGTGAGCACAGAATCCACCAGCGGATTCGGCTCCCGGGGGGCATCCCGGTGCGACTTGACCAGCGGCGCCACCGACGTCTCCGCCCACTCCGCCAGACCGTCGCCCTCACACACCCGCCCGATGGCACGACAACGAGCGACCACATCGGCGGAAGTAGGACGTTGATCGTGCACATAGGCCAGCATGTCTCGGAGCAGACTCTCCAAGGGCTCGGCCACCGCCGGGCTCAGGGGCACCCGGCTGCGCAGGGCGGTCAGCCGCTCCTGGAGGAAGGCGTTGTGGCGCTCTGGCCGACCTTTGGCCTTGCCCAACTTTTCGAGCGCGATCATCTCGTACAGTGTGGCGCCCAAGGAGTAGGTGTCCGAAAACGGAGTTTCCGGCTCAAAAAATAGCCGCTCCGGCGGCATGTAGTCCACACTACCGAATGGCAATTCCTGGGTATGACTCTCCCGCATGTCGAAATCGGCGCGGGCAACCCCGAAGTCCAGCACTTTTACGGTGCCCGACTCATCCACCATGACGTTGGAGGGCTTGATGTCCCGGTGGATCACCCGCAGCGGCTTTTCGCCCTGGTAGGGCGGCCGGTTGTAGGCCGCATCGAGGGCGGAGGCCACAAAGGCGGTGATCTCCAGGGCGGCACGCGGGGGCAGCCAGCGCCCTTCGTCCACATGCTTCTGGATGACGGTCTTCAGATCCACCGCCTCCAGGTACTCCATGATCACCGCGACCCGACCGCCGATGGTGGTCAGATCCATCACATCGACGATATTCCGGTGGCGCAGCCAGCCCAAAAGACGGGCTTCGTCACGCATCCGCTGCGCGATCTCCTGGTTGGCACTCCACCGCTGATGCAGCAGCTTTACGGCGGCAAGCCGCGAGAAGCCATCTGCATGCATGATTTTAGCGAGGTACACACTGCCAAAGCCACCGGAGGCAATTTCCCGGAGAAAGTGGAAGCGACGCGCATTGTCACGACTGGCCAAAGCTCACCTGCAAGCGTGCGTAGCGTAGCACGTCTGGCCTGCGCTTTACAGCCCCCCGGCGCGGCCTTATCGTTCGCGCGGGCTACGCCCCACGTCGATCACCGTGCTGGCAAAGGCCATCGCCGCCGCTTCGCAGGCATCCAGCTCGCCCCCCAGCCAGGCCGCCGCAAAGTTCGTCTCCGTGGGCGGTGGGAAGATCTTCATCGCGCGAACATCTGCCGCTTTTAACGCCGCGTCGATGCCGATGGAAGCCTCCATCGGTGGCGCGACCAGGTAGGCCATGGCGCTGCCCACGGGAAGGCCCGACAGCGCGGAGAGGTAGTGGCCGAGAGAGGAGATCACATGCGGAAAAACGGCAATCTGGCCATCGTCACTGGCGGTGTAGAAGCAGGCATCCTGCTCCAGGCAGGCGATCAGTGCCTTCAGACCTTCGTCGATTTCATCGGGGTCGGCGGCCGCGATCACACCGAGGATTTCGCCGGAGAGTGGCCCGCTGGTGTGGCGGCTGCCTGCGTAAAAACTGCGCGCATAGACCACGTCCACCTGGGCGTGTTTGGTCGCTTCATCCAGGGCTACATAGGTGGGATCGTCCTGATCCACCGTGATCAGACCCAAAGACCGATGCCGGCTGGGATCGGCGCCATAGGCCCGCAAGAGCGCCTCGGAAGCGCCCGGAATCCGGCGTACCGAGAGGATTTTGGGGAGGATAGGCTGGAGGATGGGCATCAGGGCAGCTCCACCAAACGAACACGTTGCTGGGGCGCCCGATAGCCACCCCGGGCGATCTCGCCTAGCTCAGCCACCAGGGGAGAAAGATCAAGAGGAACACCAGAGGTTTTCTGCTCCAACATGGCACCGGTCAGTACCGCAAGGCGCTGTGCCGCTTCGGCGGGGGGCGTGCCGCGGGCGTGGATGTTGGACATCATATTGCGGTTGGAATCGGTATTTCCCACCTTTGGACCATAGACCAGGTAGGCGGAGAGGCCGTCGCCCGTTCCCAGACCCGGACGTTCACCCAGCAGGATCACCGCCACCTTCGCGCCGGTAATTTCGCCGATCTCATCCTCCAGCCAGACCCGAGAAAATTTCGCGCAGACCGGCGTCCCCACCGACCAGCCCCGGCGCTCGCAGGCCTCCACAAAAAGGCGCATCAGGTCGGGACCGGCCCCCATACAGGCCACCGCCGAGAGACCGTCGGCGAGAATCGGCTGAACATCCACATTTTTCTTGGCTTTTTCTCGCAGGAGCGCCACACTCTCCGCGTTCAGGCGCCGTCCCAGGTCGGGCCGGAGCAGGAACTCCCGGTGGCCGGTCACGCGGCTTTGCAGCGACAGATAGCCCTTCTTCTCCGCCCAGTCTGAGGGAAGCTCCGTCGCCACCGCACCATGGGCAACCGCCAGCTCGGCCTGGAATTGCAGGACCACGTCGCTGTAGTAGCGGGTGCCCACCTGGCCGATGCCCACCAACGCGGTGGTGTGTGCGGCCGACCGCTCCGCAAAATTGCTCCGGCGCTGAGGTGTGGGGAAGATCCGGTCGGGAGGAAGCTGGATTTCTGGAATCGGCCCCACGGGGGGCATGGGGTCGCGGGCACCCAATTCCGCCTGCAGGGCGGCCACCAGATCACGGGTGCGCGAGAGCGGGATGCTCATCGGATCACCGTCGTGTCGCCAAAACGTTCACCCGGGCGGATACCATCCATAATTCCACGCTCCTGAAGCCAGGCATCAAATTCGGGCGTGGGGCGCTTGTTCAAGAGTCCGCGCACCGATGGGATATCGTGGTAGGAGGTGGACTGGTAGTTAAGCATGATGTCGTCGCCCACGGGCATGGACATCAGGTAGGTGCAGCCGGCGGCGCCCAGAAGCACCTTCAGGGACTCCAGCTCGTCCTGGCCCATTTTTGCGTGGTAGGTAAAGCAGGCATCACAGCCCATCGGCAGGCCCATGAGCTTGCC
>CAITDR010000567.1 GCA_903891165.1 uncultured Pseudomonadota bacterium | reverse complement strand
GTTATCTTCTTTGGGATTGTTGGTCTCCAGCGTGCGCATCACCTTGCGACGAATGGCCTCGCTACCGACCTCGGTCAGGCTGATTTTCAGCTCGGACAGCTCGGCGAGCTGTGCTTCCAGCTGACCGCGCAACTTCCGGACTTCATCCGGCGGCAGGCGACTGCGCCCGGAGTCCAGATATTCGAGGGTGGAGGTAGCCTCTGCAGTAGACTCGTCCACAAGCTGCTGCAGACGGAAGGCGCGCTGTTGCACCTGTTGTACCTGCTCGTCGTAGACCTGGAGACGGTCACTGGCCTGACTGGCCCGACCCGAGCTGACCGCCATAGACTCCAGGACCCGCTCCCGTGAGTCCAAAAGCGCAACCAACGCTGGACGTGACTCGCCAGGAACCCGCGACCGAAGCCACATTCCTTCGGCTTCTAACAGCCGGGCGCGCAGCGACATCACCCCACCGCGCAGCTGACCAAGCTGGTTGCGGGCCGTTACGAAGCTACCGAGCGAATTTCCGGTATTGGAAAGCGCCAGATCGATCTCCCGCAGGGATCGCTCCGCCTCCTCCAGCTCGCTGCGCTCGTCCTGTACACCCTGCCAGGCCACCACTGCACGCCGAACTTCCGGGTCCGAATAGATGAGCTCGATCGCGTATTTGGGCATGCCGCCCGGATCGGGAGCGGCTTCATCCAGCGCCCGGTTCAGGTAGGGGCGCAGCTCCAGGCTGCCGTCCGCGAGTTGGCCCATTCGCTTGACCACCGGGCCATATTGCTGGGAAAGATTCTCGAAGGTGACGCGGGCCTCTTCGTAGCGCTCCAGCTTCATCTGCAGTTTCCCCTGGAGCAACTGCATCGCCGGGGCATAGCGGTGATCGGGGAAGCTGACCAGGAAGATGTCCACCTGCTCCAGCGCGTCCCCGTAGAGTTCCTGCTTGATCAGGCTCCAGGTACCCTGGAACAACTGATCCGGGTATAGCGACGAAGTGGAGGGGATTTTTCTGTAATATTCCGACGCCTTAACAAAGTCACCAGTCTCGTAATAGAGACTGCCCAGGGCCAACTCTGCCAGCTCTTTTACTTCCTGCTGCTCGGGTGTGGTCACCGCGACACTGTCCACCTTCTGAAACTCCAGGGTGGCCTCGGCCAGCTTCCCTTCGGAAACGTTGTAGACACCCAGGAAATAGCGAGCGCGGGAATAGAACTCGCTGGTGGGCACAAAGGCATCAAAGAGTGCCCGGGCACGCGCCGTCTCTCCACGCAGGCGGAAGGACTTGGCCAGCGTGTAGTTAATCAGGTCTGTCGTCTTTACTTTTCCGGTTACAATATAGCTCTTGTAATAGGAGTCAAAGGCGAGGTCGTCGCCGAGGATAGCAAAGGCCTCCAAGCTGCGGCGCACGGCGTCGGAGAAAAAGGGATGGGAAGGGCCCACATCCAGGATCATGCGGTAGAACTCTGCCGCAGACCGGTAGTTTTTGGTCTGGAAGAGGCACTCCGCCAGATACCAGTCCACATCCCGACCCAGCTCGGACTTAATCAGCGAGTGCGAATTGAGCAGGATGTAGAAGTCCATCGCCGCTTTCGGATATTCGCCGATCAGGAAGAGGTAGACCGCATCCTCGTAGCGCTGCCGAGCCTCGGCCGCGCCGATAAAACCAGACCGCTCGCTGAAATTACGGCTCAGCTCATTTACGGCCGACCGAAGGTCGGAGGCCTCCTCATCGATGTCCTTGAGCTTATCGGGGGTAGTCCGGTCTGCGCTCAGCGCCGCCCCCGACCAGAACAGCCCGAGTAACACCAGTCGAGAAAGCCTCATTCGGTGATCCGCTCGCACTTGATCTCAAAGCTGGCCTTGGCGCGCTGCTCAAAAGAGTCCGCCAGACCTCCGCGATCTGTGAGTGTGGTGCGAACCGTACACTGCTTGCCCACCTCTACGGTGAAGGCATAGTTGGAGCGTACGTTCACCTCATAGTTCTTGGCATAGCTGAAGACCCCGAAGCCGGTCGGCCGGATGCGGAAGTCTACCGAGAGGTTGTGATCCCCGGGGGTGATCGCCCCTTCGCGGATCTTGATCTCCTTGGAATCGGAGAGCCCCCCGGTGGCATCGCCGCGCGAAAAGGCCGTGGCGCCGTCCAGCATGTAGGTGATGGACTCCAGCTTGTAGGCGGTACCCAGCCTGTTGATGTGCCAGACCGTCGCCTTGGAGCCCGAGGAGGCCCCGGCGATGACGATCTCCTTGAGCAGCTGCAGCGTGGCCTTGGAGCGGAAAACGCGCTCCTTCAGGTCATCCACCTGCTGCTCCACCGTCAGCAGCTCCTGGTTGAAGTCTGCGGCGGCGTCCTCAGAAGCGGCCGTAGATCCTTCATCCGCCGCCCAGGCAGAAGGCAGCAGAAGTGCAAGACTACCCAGGCCGATGAACCTCCAGAGACGCGACATCACTCCCTCCCATGTACCAATACGGATCCATCCGACTAAGCCAGCTGCGATGATGTCTCCCTAACCGATCTTCGGCGCTGCCTGCCACCGGATCGGAAGTAAAGCCCCGGTCAGGCCTTTTAGAGCCTGTTGCAAGGCATGGCTGTCCGGCACAGGAAACTATGGGCTGGTCTCACCCGCATCCGCAACATTTTCCTGCGCACCCGCCAACGTTCGCACCAGACGGTCATGCACACTTCGTGCCCGAGAAGAGGCCCCCTCAATGTTATTTACAAGGAAGGAGAAGGCATAGGTCTTCCCCTCGGCCGAAATAACGTAGCCCGCCAGACAGTTGACGCCGGTCAGACTGCCGGTCTTGCCCCGCACCCGCCCCGCCAGACCCGACTCCCGAAAGCGCGCCCACAGGGTGCCATCACGCCCCCCCACGGCAAGGGTTGTCAGAAATTCGGGACCGACGGAGACATCTTTCCACATGGTGCTGAGCACCCGGGTAACCGTGGATGGCCGAACTTGAATCTCCCTGGACAAACCAGAGCCATTCACCAAACGAATATCCGCCGGCGGCACCCCGATGGTGCCCAGCCACTCCCCCATCACCGCCAGACCCTTCTCGGTGGTGCCCGGCAGACCACGCACCTCCGCGCCCACACCCCTCAGGATCTGCTCCGCCATAAAATTGTTGGAGTGTTTGTTCATCTCCGCGAGGATGTTCACCAGTGTATCTGACTCTTCTTTGACGACCAGCTCGGCATCGGTGGGGGTGGTTCCTCCCTTAAAAGAACCTCGTACCTTGATGCCCAGTTCCTTGGAAAGCGCCGCAAAGCCGCTCATATAGTTGCCCAGAGGGTCGGCCAGGGTCTTGTAGATGCGCTCGGTGTCCCCCTCGGCGGGAACACTTCCTTCTACCTTGAAAGTGACGATTTTCCCCGTCTCCTCATCCACCTCACGGTCCACCTTCAGACGTACCCGGCTGCCCGCCCGCCCGGTGGTAACCGTACTTTCCAGCACCACGACGGAGGTCGGGGTTTCCACTTGTGCAATTGCCGGACTTCCTGCGGAGGTAGCCGGACGAATCACCAGCGTCGCGATGTTGTAGTTGAGCGAAAGAGCCCCCAAGGGCGCAAAATAGGTGGGACCATCCTGGATATCCTCTTCCTTGGTCCAGCCCGGGATCAGCGTCGTATCCGCAAAGTAGCCATCGTCGAAGATCACATCGCCTTTAATCTCATTGATCCCAGCAATTTTGATATCGTGGACCATCTTCCACATCCGCTCCACCACCATGGTAGGGTCGCCCTGACCCTTGATGTAGAGGTTTCCCTTAAGTACACCATCGGCATCCACCGTGCCATTGGTCATGACCCATGTGGGAAAGCGATAGGTAGGACCAAGAGTTTTGAGCGCAATAGCCGCAGTAAAGGTCTTCATCACGCTGGCCGGCATCATGCCAGCATCGTTGTTGCTCCAGATCTCCTCCCCGCTCTCCGCATCCACGACGGAAACACCTGCAACTGCCGACGTAAAGATCGGATCTGTAGCCAGCGCCGCCAGCTCCTCCTTCAGCCCTCCCCCCACCGGGGCCACCACCACCTCGGCGACCTCACCCTGCTCGGCCTCGGGCGGATCCTGAGCCAACGCGGGCAGCGCGGCGAAGGCAAGCAGCATCAAAAGCCGAGTGCGGGTCATCTTTCACCTCAAGACAGGGTGCGTTTCCAGAATATCCGGGTGTCCATTTCTTCCACACCGGAGCGAGACCAGATTTTTCAAATTTTCCCTCTATATTCAATAGATAGATGACAATTGCTGAATTTTCTCTAGACCAGGTCTTGGGTTGGCAAGACCCACTCCCCTTGGCGCGCGCCCACGGCGTCTTCCCCTCTGCTCTGAATACCGATTAGACTCCGCACTGGGAAGAATCCATGACCCTCTTTCTGTCATCGCTGGTCATCGCTGCACCGCTCACAGCTCCGGAGCGCCCGGTTTTCCCTTTCCGGTCGGTGGCCGGCGAGGACGGGGTGCACGTGATGTACCAGAACCCCTCCCTGATGAGCTTTGACCGGGACGCCATGTACGGCGCCTATTTTGAAACGGTGGGCGGCAAGCTGAACTCCCTGAACCTGGCCACCACGGGCGCAGGCCTGGGTGCGGGTGTGAGCTTTCGTCAGCTGGAAAGTGGGCTTTCCTGGTGGACTGTGACCTCAGGGGTGGGTGTTCGCCTGTTGCCGACGGTGTCGTTGGGCACGGCGCTGCACTGGCAGCTCCCCGATGGCGGCGACAACAACTTTGTCAGCTGGGACCTGGGTTTAGGCTTCCGGCCTGCGCCCTATCTGGGCCTGGGGGCGGCGGTGCAGAACCTGGGCAATCCTTCCCCGGAGCAGAGTGCGTTCACCCGCTACAGTGGCGGCGTGGCGCTCCGACCAGCAGGCGATCTGGTGACGGTGGGCCTGGACTGGGCAGCGACGGCTCCTCCCAAAAAAGACTGGGATCACCATGTGATTGCGTCACTGCGGATGAGGCCAACACGGGGGCTGTGGCTACGGGTCTATGGGGACCAGAGCATCAGCGACCTGTCCTCCACCGAGATCGGCGCGGCGTTGGAGGTGCACGTGGCGCGCACGGGTTTTGGCCTGACCGGGCGCGGGAACCTGTCCGAGCCTTTGCCTGCGACGGGCGTCTATGTGACCTCTGTTCCGAAGGATGACCAGCTATTTTCCCCCGGAAAAGTCGTAGCTGAATTTGTGTTTCGTGGTGAAACTCCGTACATTCCTATGCCCGGCAACGGTCAGGAAGCCTACCTGTCCATGCTGCAGCGTATGGAGCACGCGAGCCATGATTCCCAGGTTCGCGGCATTCTTTTGCATATCGACGCCCTGTCGCTCAGCTACGCACAGATCGAGGAATTGCGCTCGATCATCGTGGCCGCCCGCGCCGCCGGAAAACCGGTCGTCGCCTTTCTGGGCCAGGACTCCTCGACGCGCGCCTACTTCCTGGCCACCGCTTGCGACCGTGTGTACCTGCATCCGGCCGCGGGGCTGGATCTGGTGGGGATCTCCGCCGAGATCCAGTACCTGAAAGGTGCCATGGACATGGTGGGCATCGACGCCCAATACGCCCGCCGCGCCGAGTACAAGTCGGGACCGGAGGTGTACACTCGCACGGAGGCCTCCGATCCGGCACGTGAAGAGATGAATATTCTCTTGGATGATCTCTATGGTGCCATCGTCTCCGCGATTGCAACGGGGCGCAGCCAGACCGTGGAGGAAATCCGCGCCACCATCGACGGCGGGCCCTACACCGGCGCCGAGGCGGTAGACAAGAAGCTGGTGGACGGTCTGGTCTACCCGGACGACGTCAATGGTACGCTTGCGGGTCTGTTCCCGGACGGTTTTGACCGCGACGATAGCTATGGCTTGTATCCAGATACCTCTGGTTGGACGCCGCAACGTGCGGTAGCGGTGGTGGTGGTGGACGGGACGATCACCTCTGGTGAGTCCAGTACCGGCGGGCTTTTCGGGGGAGGCGGAACCGGTTCGGAGACGGTGATCCAACAACTGGAACAGGCGCGACGGGTGGACTCGGTAAAAGCCGTTGTTCTCCGCGTCGATAGCCCCGGTGGATCTGCCTTCGCTTCCGACGAAATCTGGCGGGAAGTGGAGAAGGTGAAGGCCGAGGGTAAGCCGGTGATCGTATCGATGGGTGGCTATGCGGCCTCCGGGGGCTACTATGTGAGCGCCGGGGCAGATAACATTTTTGCATTGCCGTCTACGGTCACTGGATCGATCGGGGTCTACGGGGGTAAATACTCCGGCGAGCAGTTGTTGGAGACGCTGCATATCAACACCGAGTCCTACCTGCGCGGACGGAACGCGGGGATGTACAGCATCACCCGGCCCTTTGATGCCGTGGAATTTGCGGCCTTAGACCGCATGATCGGCGACACCTACGCTCAGTTCAAAGACCGGGTCAGCGACGGTCGTCAGATGGCCGACGAGAAAGTGGAGGAGGTGGCGCGGGGCCGGGTCTGGAGTGGGGCGCAGGCCCAGCAGAACGGCCTTGTGGACCAGCTCGGCGGTTTTTTTGATGCAGTCGATCTTGCCAGAGACAAGGCGGGCTTGAGCGATGGGGTGTCCTATTCGCTCATCACCTACAACCCCTGGCTGGGTTCTGGCGGCTCGATCCCCGCCTTCCTGGTCAAAAATCCCACGCTGATTCCCGCCTTCCTGGCCCAGCAGCTCCTGCCAAAAACCAAGCTCCCCCCGGAGCTTGCGCAAGCTGCGGCGATGATGCAGCTGCGCAACGAGTACATCTTTGCGATGATGCCCTATCGGCTGGAGATCCGCTAGATGCACACCCCTGCCCTGGTGGTGGATGATGACCGCGCCGTGCGGGCCGCCCTGAAGGTGAACCTGACCAAGGCCGGCTACGATGTGACGCTGGCTTCCAGTGCAGAAGAAGCCATCGAGCTGATGAAGTCCAATTCCTACGACATCATGCTAACCGACGTCAAGATGGGTGGGATGACGGGGATGGAGCTCCTTCCGCTGGTGCGCACGCACTACCCGGACACCCGGATCGTCGTGATGACCGGGCATGGGTCGGTGCGGGATGCAGTGACGGCAATGCAGGCCGGAGCTGCCAATTATGTGATCAAGCCGGTGGAAAAGGATGAGCTTCTGATGCTGATGGACCGGGCATTGGAGACCCGGGCACTGCAACGCGAGCTGGCGCGGCTGCGGAAGGAAGTGGGAGAAAAGTACGGCTTTTCCAACATCATCGGGGTGTCTCCGGCGATGCAGGAGGTCTATGAGCAGGTGCAGGCGGTGGCCGATTCCAACGCCACCGTGCTTCTCCTCGGGGAAACTGGGACTGGAAAGGAGCTGATTGCACACGCCATCCACTATCGGAGCCGACGCGCGAACGCGCCGTTGGTGGCGGTCAACTGCGGCGCCCTCCCCGAGGCGCTCCTGGAGTCCGAGCTGTTCGGGCACGAAAAAGGAGCTTTTACCGGGGCAGTCCGGCAGCACCAGGGCAAATTCGAGCAGGCCGATGGAGGCACCCTCTTCTTGGACGAAGTGGGAGAGCTATCCCTTCAAACCCAGGTCAAGCTTCTCCGGGCCCTGGACAGCGGCACCTTTACAAGGGTGGGGGGCGAGCACACCGTCAAGGTGGACGTGCGCGTGATCGCCGCCACCAACCGGGATCTTTACAAGGAAGTGCAGGGAGGCGGACTGCGCGCCGACCTGTACTATCGCCTCAATGTATTTTCCATTCGGTTACCACCTCTACGCGACCGAAAAGACGATATTCCTCTGCTTGCGGATCACTTTATTCGCCGCTTTTCCGAGCGTCATAGCCGTCCCCTGCCGAGCCTCTCTACGGCGGTCCTGCGCCAGCTCAACACCTACCCCTGGCCAGGCAATGTGCGGGAGCTGGAGCATGTGATGGAGCGGGCGATTCTGTTGAACCATGCTCCAGAATTAAGCAGCTTGAAGCTTCCCGAAGCGCCCTCCCCTCCCCCCGCTGCCCCATCGGCTGCCCCCCGGCTGGATCCCGGAGGCTTACCCGCCACCCTGGAAAATTATGAGCGGGTGCTGATCACCGCCGCCCTGGAGGAGGCGGGTGGGGTGCAGGCCCGTGCCGCACGCCTGTTGGGAGTGAGCCGGTCCAACTTGAACTACCGAATCGCAAAGCTTGGAATCACCCTTCAAGGCATCCACTTTGAGTAATCAAACCAAGTAGCAATGCGATGCGGCCCACGACTACAGATAGAGCGCCCGCAGCACGTCGCAGTCCAGATCGCCGAGATCCCCCGCCACATCCGCCGCCACCAGTTCTGAGAGGTCCAGGCGGGCATCGTCACATTGTGCCTCCGCCAGGTCGATTTCCCGCGGCTCCAGGCCAGTGCGCGCGTTGCGCCACTGCCGCACGCAGAGGTTGCGGTATTCGGTGGCGCTTGAAGCCCCCAGGACCTCCCAGGAGCTGCCCCAGGAAGCCCTGCAGCGTCGGATCGCGGCGGTCAGGTCTACACAGAGCTGCTCACAGGGGTCGCTGGAGCAGCCGCCCGCGTCACAGGTGACCGGCGACGCCGCGCAGGCCAAAAACAGCAGCGCCGCCATCATGTGCTCATCCGAGACACAGGAGGCGGCGTGTTGTGGAGCCCTGAAAAGTCATGGCATCCTGATAACGTGGCCAGAGGGGGAATTGAACCCTCGACACGGGGATTTTCAGTCCCCTGCTCTACCAACTGAGCTATCTGGCCAAGCCCAGCCAAAGTAGCGGATAGTGGTCAAGCCGTCAAGAGCCAGGATCAAGATCCAGCTCAAGATCTCCCGTCAGAAAGGCCTGGCAGGCGAGCCGCTGCGACGGGTGATCGAGAAAAGGCTCTTCCTCCTCTCTCAATTCGGAAAGCTGCCCCGAGATGACCCGCACCCGGCAGGTGTTGCAGGCCGCAAAACCTCCGCAGGCGGCCTCCATCGGGATGCCCGCCTCTTCGCAGACCTCCAGCAGGCGCTGCCCGGATTCCGCCCGAAGCTCACGTCCAAGCGCCACAAAGCGGAGGGTACACACGCCTAGAAGTCGACGCTGGTTCCGCAGCCACACTTCCGCTTGACGTTGGGGTTCTCGATCTGGAAGCCCGCCTGCATCAAGGTGTCCGCGAAGTCGATGGTGCTTCCCCGCAGATATTCCAGGTGCAGGGGGTTCATGAACACCCGAACACCGTCGAACTCGTAGATCTCGTCCTCGGGCTGAGGCTCTTCTTCAAAGTTCAGATCATAGGCATAGCCCGAGCAACCGCCACCCTGAAGCCCAAAACGAAGGCCGAAGCCGTTCATTTCGTTATCCACCTGGAGCTTCTTGATGTGGGCGATGGCGTCGCCGGTCAGCCGTACGGCGGGCACATCCAGATCGACGTTCTTGGTGAGCTGCGACTCGGAGATGGTCTGCATAATTTCCTCTCAGGCTGATTCTACACACGGCGGCCGCGATCGGCCAGCAAGCCCGACTACGGGGTGATGCGTTCACCATCCCCGACCCCCAAAATACTATCCTCTACCTTTCCGGCCTCCCCGGCCCACTTCTGCAGCGATGCGGTCCAGGATCCCGTTCACAAAGGCGCGCGACTCAGCTCCACCAAAACGTTTGGCCAGCTCGATGGCTTCGTTGATGGAGACGGAGACGGGGATGTCCTTACGATTCCCCAGTTCCCAAGCACCGATCCGCAGAATATTGCGATCCACCACCGGCATGCGGCCCAAGCGCCAATTGACGCTGGCCTTCTCGATGGCCGCGTCCAGGCTCTCCAGCGATGCCGCCACACCGTGGACCAGCCTGCCTGCAAACTCGATCTCTTCCTCGGTTGGCGGGGTGTCCTTGCTGTCGATGCCGGATGCCCATACCGCATTCAGCGCTGCGGCAGCATTTTTTCCAGATAGATCCACGGCATAGAGTGCCTGGAGCGCATATTCGCGTGCCCGCCTGCGCCCTGGCATCAGCCCTCCAGCTTCTTCAACAGATCCACCATTTCCAACGCCGACATCGCCGCATCGACGCCCTTGTTGCCCATCTTCGTGCCCGCCCGCTCCACCGCCTGCTCGATACTTTCCGTCGTCAGGACGCCGAAGATCACCGGCACACCACTGTTCCAGCTGGCCTGTGCCACCCCTTTGGAGACCTCTCCTGCCACATAGTCAAAGTGCGGCGTAGAACCCCGAATCACACAGCCCAGCGCCAGCACAGCATCGTAGCGCCCGGAGGCCGCCAGCTTCTGGCAGACCAGAGGGATCTCGTAGGCGCCCGGCACTTTGACCACGGTGATGGCCTCAGAGCGCGCACCATGCCGAAGAAGTGTATCCACCGCCCCGTCCACAAGGCGGCTAACAATAAAATCGTTGAAGCGGGCGGCCACGATAGCGTAGCGACCCCCGCCGTCTACCAGAGAACCTTCAAGATGTACTGGCAAGGAAGCTCCTAATGTTCCAACAAG
>CAITDR010000566.1 GCA_903891165.1 uncultured Pseudomonadota bacterium | reverse complement strand
GATTCCTCTCGCGCATATGCACCTCCCCACCAGTATACCACATCAGCTCTTCCCCAAGAGTGTGTCCCGGACACGATCCGCACCCGCCCCCTTCAGGCTCTCCCCCTTTTTCTCCAGGCGGCCCAACACCGCCACCGAGTCCAGGTTTTCCGCCTGCTTCAAGGCCCGATAGGCGCGATCAGGCAGCTCCATGCGCTCAAAAAGGCCCTTAATCTCGCCCCAAGCGGCCTTGTCGCGGGCCTTCTCAAAATCCTCCCGCAGCTTCTGCAGCTCCGAAGCATCCCGATTTCTTCCTGCCTTCTTCAGCTCTTTGACCAGGGCATCCGAACGTTGCCGAAGCTGGCCCAGGCTGGGATCTGCGGGGATCTGCGCACGAAGCAGCCGGAGCTGAGAAACCCAGGGAGAAGACATTGGATCGGGCAGAGGACTCTGCGGAGGCGGAGGCGGAGGCGCTATCCCCAAGGCGCCCGATAAAGCCTGCTTCAACGCGTCCATTAGCTTGCTGCCTTCGGGGTGCCATCCTGCTGCACCGGCACCGCCTTGACCTTGGCTTTGCCATCCTCCACCGAAATCTTGAACTTCACGCTTTCAACCCCGAAGGTAGACTTGATCTGGCGCACCTGCTGGCGAAGGACGGTGCGCATGGTGTCGAAGGAGAGGTCGGTGCTCTGGCCACACTTGCCACGCGCTTCGATATACTTGTCAAAGACCATCTTGTACGCACGCTCTTCGCGCTCCTGAAGCTCTTGACGGCGCCGGAGTACCTCCTCCTGCTCCGCACTCATCAGCGGCTCGACCGCCGCCTCAGGCACAGCGTCGCCTGGCTTCGGCAGCTTAAGGTCGGCCCGGAACTTCATTTTTGGATGTGTCCCACGCTCCATCTGCACCAGATTTCGGGTCCAGTACAGCTCATAACTCTGAAGCCGAGCTTTGATCTGCTGAAAGCGGAAGCGCTGGGCCGGATTCTTCATCGGATCAGACAAAAGATCTCGCACCTCACGCTTGAGCGCCTCCCGATCCTTCAGCGGCTCTATCTTCTCCAGACCGGTGAAGTATTTTTCATACTGCATCTTAAGCAGGCTGATCCGATGCTCCATCTCGTCGAGCTGGGCATTCAAGCTGACATCGCGTTTTTCGATACGGGCCATGGTGTCGTAGCTTACCGCAGATCAGACGGAGATGGGAGGGAGGGGGGCCCGGAAGCGTGTGGATTCCGGAAGGCACGTCCGAGGGTGGGACATCGGTATTCTCTCCCCTGGATCGTTCCGGGTTCCCCATGGTAGATTGTAGCGATGGTACTCATCCTCCTCGCGTGTACGGCGGGCACAACCAGCGACAGCCCAGAGTCGGAGGCTGACAATATCCGCGACCTCCGCACGGACCCCGCGGAAGCGAAGGACGCGGACTTTCTTATCCAAAGCCCCGACTACCTGGTACCTCCCAACGAGCAGCTTATGTTTTGCTATTGGGGAACATGGGAAGGACCAACCGTCGGCGTTAACTTTTACGAGTTCCTTCAGTCACCGGGCTTTGGCCACCATGCCGTGCTCACACAAGTACAGGAGGACTCCTCCGACGCCCCCGACGGCACCTGGCTGCAGTGTGGTACTGGCGAGGACCAGACGGTAATGTCCGGTACCAAACCCCTCATTGCCGGAAACGAGGTGGTAGAGCCGGGGCATGGGAGAATGACTCTTCCCGAGGGCAAAGCCGTAAAAATCCTCGAGGGGCAGAGGTGGATGCTCCAATCCCACTACATCAACTCTTCCGCCGATCCCATCCTGGTGCGGGATCTGGCCTGGGGCAAAACGATCCCCGTCGAGAACGTGGAGGACTGGGTGGGAAGCTACACTTTCAACCACACCGGCTTCAGCCTCCCCCCCCACGAGGCCACCAGCATTTCTTTTGACTGCAGCTGGAACCACGACCTGCACATCCTCAGTATGGCCGGTCACATGCACGGTACCGGGCGCTCGATTTTTGGTGCGACCCTCGGAGACGACCAGCCGGTGGAAGAAGCGGAAGTGGTGTACGATGTTCCGGTATGGAATGAGGATTGGCGTTATGCCCCCCAAATTCTTATGTTCCCCGGCGAAGGGCTGGAGGTGAAGGCCAGTGATCGGCTCTACGGGCAATGTGACTGGTACAACGACACGGATACCACACTTGCCTTCCCCAACGAAATGTGCGTCCTCATGGGCTTGGCTTGGCCGCTGGAGCAGGCCATCGGCTGCGACGGTGCCCACCCCCCGCCGGGCTAGGTACCGCCGCGTCCTACAAACAGGTCTGCGTCAGGGTGCTACACGAGAAGGTGGCGTCGTCGCCGTACTTAAAGCCCAGGTCGTGGTTGAACATCACGTCTTCGAAGCCGTTGTCTTCGGCACCCTCGCCAAAGTCACATCCGCTCGAAGTGGTTGTGTGTTCTTCGGTATCCAGAAACTCTGTCCAAATACCATATTTCGTATTTCCCCAACTCCCTGAACGGTCGGACGGAGTCCCGGTGCAGGCCACGCTGGCTTCCTGGGCATAGACTCCATGTCCCTCATTTTCCGATATCACCGTATTTTCCATTACCAGACTGCCCCCGTGGGTGATTCCGACGGCTCCCCCTCCCACGTCATAGTGATTTCCGAAAATGTTGACTCCGGAAAGCTCCAGGTGAACCGCGACGGGGCTGATCCCGTCGCGACTGCACTCAGAAACGGAAGCCGCCCGGATGGCGGAACCCACACAGCCCTTTCCTGCGGTGATATCCAGTCCGGTAACCGAAACAGATGCTTCATTGGTCGGAATATCAATTACGACTACGCTACCACCACCGGATAGCACCGGGCGCTCGGCATCCCCTTCGCCCACAAAGGCCATGTTGGCGGTCTTCACCAAAAAGGCCAGGTACCAGGTTCCCGGGCACACGTGGACGGTGCCGGGGTTCGTCAGCGTGACGACCGCAGGCGCAGCGGCGGTACCCATGGCCGCTTCCGGACTCAGGTCCACCACGGTGCCATCTTCGGTCACCAAGTACACACTTCCGCCGTCGGTACAATCGGTGCTCCCGACGATAGAGGAATCGTCGGGGGCCGGCTCGGAGTCCTTGGCTGTTCCGGTGCATGCCCCGAGGAAAAAGAGAAAATAACGCATGAACCACCTTTCAGAGGGAGGGGAGCGGACAAGTGTAGGCAGCATCAAGCGGGCTCCCGTCCGCAAGGCCCTCCGGCTCACTCTCCAAGCCGATCTGGACATTCCAGCCGTCCCGCAAGTGGCGGCGAAAGCGCTCCAGCGCAACTCCCACATCCTCCTGAGGCTGCAGGTAGAGCGCCCACGCCGGCTTTCCCTGGTAGCAGGCCCCGTGTTGCGCCACATCCCCCGCGCTCCAGGAGCCGGTGCCGTCCACATCGTCATAGCCCGTCGGAACCAGGGTGGCCACGGCGCCCATCGCCGGGTCGTTCCTGAAGATCCCGGCCTCGGGCGCCGAAGACAGAGAGATGTTCCAGCCACCGCCCAGAGCGGTCTCCGCCAGGGCACCCAGGACATCCCCTTGCAGACCCTCGTGTGCCAGCAGCGCCAACTGGGCGGCGGCTGGCCCCTGGCTGCCTCCTTCCAGACTCAGGCTCTGCTGGAGCCGAAGGTTGTCGGAAAGCGGCATTTGGAGTGGGTCGGTGACGATAATCTGGTGGCTGGGATCAATATAGATGGCGTTCCAGCCCTGCTTCACACCCATTTCCGCATAGTTGTCGGGGATGGTGCCCTGGATCCAGGTGGGCCGATGTTCGCCGATGCCCACCACCATGCCGCCCTCGATCAGTGCCGGAACCATCGGCATCGCCAGCATGTCCGGCGCGGCCGGATCCAAGGGCTGTAACATAGCTACATCCGGTGGATCCAAGCGGAAACCGGCGGTTGCCTCCGCCACGGACACCGTCCAGCCCACCGCACCCACCGGGTCCTCGGCCGAGGGGTCGTAGCCCGCCAGCCAGACCTCCTCCCCCGTAGAGAGCACAAAGCGGAGCTGTGCTTCTTCCGCGTCGGAGTCGCCTCCCGGGCTATCGTTCTTCCCGGAACTTTCGCCTGAGGTGCCTGTACAGGCGGTCAACAGAACCACAAGGAGTAGCCGAGGCTGGCGCATTCCCACAACGTAGCGCATTTTCAGGCGCACCCACATCCTGAGCCCTCAGGACTGCTTCAGCAAGGCTTCCACCTCCAGGCTGGCCTCAGCCTCGGCGCTGACCTCCTGGCCCGCCTGCTCCAGCCGCGTGATGTCCCGAGAGAGGTGATCCACCGCCGCATCCACCATGCCCGGGTCCACGGCGTGCGCAAGGCGCTCCACCGAGTCGATGGCCCGCTCCACCTCTTCCAACATCCGGGCGGCACTGGCCTCCGGCACCCGACTGTCCGGCCCCTCCACCACCGCCGCAACCGTCGCGTAGTGGTCCCCCAGATAGGTCAGGTTGTCCGCCAGACGATCCATCTGCTCCAGCAGCACCGCATAGGACTGCTCGGTGGCGGCGAGCTCCTCCGCCACGGCCTGATGGTCGGCGTCGTCCAGCGAAGCAAGAACAGGTGTTTCAGGAAGGATTCCGGCCAGCCAACGGCGACGCTCCACGACGGCATCCAGGTAGCTGCGGACCGACGCGGCGGCCGTATAGAAGGAGCCGGTGGCACGCTGAAGCTGGGCCGGCGTCGGCTTGGCACCGGGCTCTGGCAGTGCTGAAAAACTGGGCTTTTGCCGAGCCGTCTCGGCCAGATGTGCCCGAAGCAAAAGGATACTACGCGTCTTCCATACCTTGCCCAGGACCCGCCGCATCGAGCGGCTGCGCTGGCGCAGCAGCTCCAGATCCTCCCGGTACTTCATCGTTAATTCGTCACGGCCTCCCTTTACCCGAAGCTCGTCGCCCCGCGCCTCCACCACCCGCTCCTGTTGCCCAAGCAGCTCCAGGCGCTCCTCCAGCTGGCGCTCCAATCCCTCCAGCTTCTGGGGGTAGGCGAGAAGGTCCTCTCCTGGTGTCGTTTTTGCGACTTTCCCCGCCTTGAAAGGCTGAGTGACCGGCCCGGGCAGCACCTTCTGGCCTTTTTTCGCCGCACTCAGCACGCGGCGACCGGTCCACTTTCCCAGCTGCCAGGCGGCAAAAATGCCCACCACGCCGAGAGCGACCGCGTACAGGATGACCTCAAGAATCCACAAAGGCATAGCGCAATATGCTAATCACGGTTCATGAAGGACGCTCTGATCATCAGCACGCTTTCCGTGCTCCCCAAAAAGTTGCTCAGCCGCTGGATGGGGCGGATCAACCGCACCCGCTTTGGTGGAGCGCTGCAGCACTTCATCCTGCGCCGCTATGTGGCCTGGTATAAAGTAAACCTGGAAGAATGTGAGGGAAAGTTAGAAGACTATCCTTCGCTCGGGGAGTTTTTTGTACGCGCCCTGCGGCCGGGCGTCCGCCCTGTGGACCCGCGCCCAGAGGCGATCGTCAGCCCGGTGGACGGCAAAATCTACGCGGTGGGGCTGGTGCAGGGTGACAAAATTCCACAATCGGAACGCCAGAGCTTTTCGGCCTCCGAGATGCTGGGGGGTGGAGACTGGGAGGGCTGCCCGTACGCGGTGATCTACCTGTCGCCCCGCGACTACCACCGCGTGCATGTCCCTCGGGAGGGGCGCGTTGTTCACGCCCGCTACAGTCCTGGCCAGCTCTGGCCGGTCTTCCCAGCCGCCACCCGCAAGATCGACGGGCTTTTTGCTAAAAATGAGCGTCTGACCTCTACCATTCAATCCGACCTGGGTAGCTATGCCCTGGTGATGGTGGGCGCCTTCGGCGTGGGGAGGATGCGGGTGGTTTTTGCCGACTGGCTCACGAATGACGACGCTCCCGCACGGGAGGCCGATTTTTCCATGGAGCTGGGCCGCTGCGCCGAGATCGGCCGCTTTGAGATGGGCTCCACCGTGGTGCTGATCTTTCCGCGCGGATCTTTACAGTGGACCGTACAGAAAGAGCAACCGGTGCGATTGGGCGAGTGTATTGCACTGCGGACGTGACTCTGTTCAGAGTCACGTCCCAGAAACCAGCTATTCAGGCTTGACTTCTACGTACTCGTAGCCCAGCGCCTGGAGCTCTTTCACCACATCCACATCGATCTGGGCGCCGCTGGCGTCCGTAGCCTTTACCGTCCGTGGCCCCACAACAACAATCAGCTGGCGCTCGGGACGGAACCAGCGCCCCGCCATCGATGCCACCCGGGCTGCGTTGATCACCTCGACTTGGCGGTCGAAGTCGCGCCAAGCGGTCGCTCCGAGGGTGTAGGTGGGGATCGCCGCCAGCGAGGCCGCAGTGGTCGCGTTGGTGTCGAAAGAGCCGGCCAGAGATTTACGCAGGTTGTCCTTGGAGAGGTTCAGCATCTCCTCGGAGGGGGGCTTGGAGGCCGCCTCGCCAAGCACCCGCAGCACCTCGGCCACGGCCGGGGCGGTCTTGTCGGCCTGCACCGAGCTGCGCACCGCAAAAAGACCGTAGTCGCGCGCCTCAGTGAAGCCTCCATAGGCACCGTAGGACCAGCCTCTTTCCTCGCGCAGCACCATGTTCATGGGCGAGGAGAACATTCCCGCCACCCAGGTGCCCGCCACGTTGGCGGCGTGCCAGTCCGGCGCATTCCGAGCCACCCCGGGGGTGGCCACCAACAGCATGGACTGCACCGAGCCCGGAGACTCGACAAAAACCACTCTGGTCTTCAACAGCGTCGCCGGTGCTATCAAAGCGGGCTCCTGGATGGCTTTGCGCTTCCAGCCCCCAAAGCGGGCTTCCAGCTCGCGCACGATGGTCTCCTGATCCACGGCGCCCACGACGACCAGGGCAGCGCTACCCGCCTGCCACCAGTCCTTGTAGTACTTTTTGACGTCCCCCGGCTTCAGGCCCGCGATCGACGTGGTGGTCCCCCCGACCGGGTAGCCATAGGGATGATCCGGCCCAAACACCTGTTGGAGCATGACCTCACTGGCGACGGAACGCGGGTTGGAGCGGTTGGCCGCCAGATCGGCGAGTACCTCGGCCTGCACCCGCTTGAAGTCGGCACTGCGGAACGCAGGCGCCAAAGCGACCTCAGCGAGAAGATCCAAGGAAGGACCAAGGGCTTCTCCGGTGAGTGCATTCAGGGAAAGGTCAATGCCCTCAGCACCCGCGGTCACCGACAACTCGGCCCCCAAGCCCAACGCCGCCGCCGCAATGCCGGAGGCATCGCGGTTTTTGGTGCCTTCATCCAGCAGGTTGGCAACCAAGGCCCCCAGACCGGCCTTGCCAGCGGGGTTGTTTTCGCGGCCCAGATCCATATGCAGACGCACCGTCACCAGCGGGAGCGCATCATTTTTGAGGAAATAGACCGGTACACCATTCGAAAGCTGGATCACGTCCGGGACGGGGGCATTCCAGGGACGCTCCGGGGTAGCGGCGGGCGGGGTGGCGCGCCAGGCTTCCGGATCGGGGGGGGGAGGCGGAGGAGTGGCGGCCACCACCGGGGGCGGAGCGGGCTTCTTTTTTCCGGCCTCGGCCGTCGGAACGGCGAGCAACCCGAAGACTACCAAACCCAGGAGAAAGCGCTTCATTTCTCACCTCCAACCGGAACAACATGAACCACCACGCGGCTCTCCTTCTTCACGGTCTCTGCATAGACCTTCATCAGGGAGTCCACGGTCACCGCCGCAAAGCGGGCAAAATCTTTGGGAAGATAGCCGGGATCGCCGGCCAGAAGGTTGTACTGGTTCAGCACGTCTGCCCGCCCGCCGAAGCCACCCAGCTGCTCCAGACCACGGAGACGCGAAGATTCCCAGGTTCGCCGTGCCATCATCAGCTCATCCGCAGTCACCGGTGTGCTGCGCATGGCCTCGATCACCGGCCAGGAAGCCGCCTCCAGACTCTCTGCGGTCTGGCCCGGCCTGCCAGTGACGGAGACTTCCAGGATCGAACCTTGAACCTGGGGATACCAGGCTACCAGCACTTCCTGCGCAATGGGTTGCTGGATTACCAGCGCCTGCTCCAGGCGCCCCACCTTGCTCGCCCCGAGGATCTGGGCGGCCAACGTCATCTCCGCATCGCCATCCTTGAAGATCCGCGGCCCCACCCATGCGAAATAGACGCGGGGAAGCTCTACTTCGTCCTTCACCACATCGCGACGCTCCGCCGTGATCGGCTGGGTGCGCTCCCCAACCGGCGGCGGCTCCGCACCCGCCTTGATCGAGCCGAAGTACTTCTCCACCTTGGCCTTGATGGTGGCCGGGTCGTAGTCCCCCACAATGGCCAGCGACGCGTTATTCGGCAAGTAGTAGCTGTTGAAAAATCCCTTCACATCGTCCAGCGTCGCCGCTTCCAAGTCTTTGTGCGAGCCGATGACAAAGCCGTAGTAGGGATGAGGATCGGGGAAGAGCAGCTGAAAGAGGCGCTCCTCACCTGGCACGTAGGGCACGTTTTCTACAGATTGCTGGCGCTCTTTCCGCACCACCGCGCGCTGGTTGTCCAAGCGCTCCTGCGTGAGCGTATCCAACAGAAAACCCATGCGGTCGCTCTCCAACCACAGGGCCAGATCCAGCTGGTTGGAGGGTACCGTCTCGAAGTAGTTGGTGCGGTCGAAGTCGGTGGTACCATTCACCAGGGGCGCGCCCGCTTTTTCCAGCATGGGGAAGAATGTATCCTCGGCTACATTCCGGCTGCCCTGGAACATGATGTGCTCAAAGAGGTGGGCAAAGCCGGATCTTCCGGCCACCTCAGAGCCCGCACCCACGTTGTACCAGAGGTTTACCGAAACCAGCGGCAGGCGGTGGTCTTCGGAGAGCAGGACTTCCAGACCATTGGGAAGGATGTACTTCTCGAACTTCAGCTCGGGGCTCAGCGTGGTGGCCGCCTGGGCAACCGCCGCCGTCGCCAGCGCCGCTGTAAACAAAAACAATGAACTACGCCGCATGAGGGCCTCCGCCACCAGGGTGGCCCCCCATGCTATCTCTTTTTGCGCCCCTTTTCCAGACCCAGCCACAATACACAATCAGGGACAGCCGCCAGAGGCCCGAAGGAAGGCCGTACCCGGACCGGATCCACTGACCGCCATGGCCCCCCACCAACGAGCCTCCCCCACACCGAGAATTTCCTGATCCTGAAGCAGCGGCGCCAGCCCCCAGGCCTCTGTCCCAACCTCCACCGTTCCCGCCACCGGCCAAGTGCAGCCGGTCTGCGGACTTCCCCAGGAAAGATCGGCCACCCAGGTAGCTTCTCCGGGATCGAGGTCGGCACAATCCGCCCCCTGCCCCTGTACCAGGGTCTGGCCCCCATCCGACAATACGCGAAAATCCCGACCATCTTCCAAGGAAAGTTGTACCCGCTGCTCGGGACCAGAGCCTCCCCCCCAAACATGCTCAAACCACAGCTCCCCCTCCACCTCCAAACGCGCTCCGGTTGCGCCCAGAATCTGGCCGTGCGCACTCATCCGCGGACGGGAATAGCCCGTCCATTTGGCTGTTTCCTGATGGATGATCACCTGCTTCCGCTCGGCCACCACCAGCTCCCAGGACCAGGTATCGACCTGTGCACTCAGCACATCCCTCCCCTCCCCGCCCAGCGCCGAGACCTCTCCTGCCTCCAGAACAAAACCACCGGTAGACGCCACACTTCCCTCGTCCTCCACCTGCGAGGCACGTGCCAGATCCTCCTCTGAAAGCAGGGTGGCCACCGCCCCGGTCCGACCATTGGCGGAAAAAAACTCCAGACTCAGCCTATAGGCATGATCTCCGCCATCTTTGACCCGTCCCGCCCACGACCATCGCTCCTCGGGGCTCCCGGCGTGCGGGCCGTCATCCGCCGGAAAACTCAGATTCCCGGACGATTTTACGTCGCAGAGATCGGGTGTAGAATCCGTTGCGTCGGAACTCTCCGACGAGTCAGGTTCCGAGCCGCAGGCGATCAAAAAAATCAGCATGGCCGCATGGTAGCACTCCGCGGGCCGACGCTCCAGGCGTGAGCCTGCCCACCGGCTGCAAAAGCCTTCCTTCGGGGTGCGGATGGACGGGTTAGTCCTCTATGGGGGTTTTTCATGTCCGTGGAACAGGTCGAACGTTTTGGCGCCCACAACTACCATCCCCTGCCGGTGACGCTGGTGCGGGGGGAAGGGGTCTGGGTCTGGGACGACCACGGGCGCCGCTACCTGGATATGCTCTCCAGCTATTCCGCCTTGAACCATGGTCATCGCCATCCGAAGATAGTGGAGGCCATGAAGGCGCAGCTGGATCGGGTAACGCTGACCTCGCGGGCCTTCCACAACGACCAGCTCGGCCCCTTCCTTCAGAAACTGTCGGAAATAAGCGGTTTTTCGCGCGCGCTTCCCATGAATTCGGGCGCGGAAGCCGTAGAAACGGGGCTGAAGGCCGTTCGGAAGTGGGGCTACAAGGTCAAGGGAGTTCCAAAGGATAAAGCTGAGATTATCGTGGTGACCGATAACTTCCACGGCCGCACCATCACCATCATCTCCTACTCCACCGAGACCCAGTACCGCGACGGTTTTGGCCCCTTCACCCCCGGTTTTGTGGTGGTACCCTACGGTGATGCCGCCGCCATCGAGGCCGCGATCACCCCAAACACGGTGGCCGTGCATGTGGAGCCGATCCAGGGCGAAGCTGGGGTTGTGGAGCCTCCGGTCGGCTACCTGCGTGCGCTACGCCAGATCTGCGACCGGCACAACGTGTTGCTCTTTCTGGACGAGATCCAGACCGGTCTGGGGCGCACCGGAAAAATGTGGGCTTTCCAGCACGAGGATATTCGCCCCGACTGCATCGCCGTAGGCAAGGCGCTGGGCGGCGGGCTGTACCCGGTGAGTGCTTTCTGTGCGGACGATGCACTGATGGCCATGTTCACGCCCGGTGACCACGGCTCCACCTTCGGTGGCAACCCGCTGGCGGCCGCGGTGGGCCTGGCCGCCTTGCAGGTGCTGGAGGAGGAGGGACTTGCGGAGCAGGCGGCGTTGCGGGGTGCCCTGTTCCGGCAGCGGCTGGAAGCCCTGAAGAGCCCCAAGGTGAAAGAAGTTCGTGGAAAGGGACTTTTGATCGGGGTGGAGCTGTTTGTAGAGGCCGGGCCCGCCCGTGGCTACTGTCTGGAGCTGATGAAGCGCGGGGTGCTTTGTAAGGACACCCATGGACAGGTGATCCGCTTTGCTCCTCCCCTTGTGATCACCGACGAAGAAATTGAGCTTGCGATGGCGGCTGTCGCCGAGGTACTGACATGAAAGAACGGATTCACTACGACTATCCCTACCGGCTGCGCATCCTGCACAACGGCAATGCCTCGCTGCGGATCGAGCGAAAGGGTCGCTGGATCCTGATCGATCCCACCGAACGCCCCAGCACCGACAACATCGTGGTGCTGACCAACCCCGGTGCCGACCGGGTCAAGGGCACCTGGGAGGCGGCCAAAGCAGGCGTAAAACCTACGGTGATCGCCTCTGAGGGCATTTTGTCCTGGCTACGCGAAGCTGGCACCGTCGAGGGCAGCAGCGCCCCCCAGGAGGTGGACGGCGTGCAGATCGTCGCTACCCCCTACAGCCCGCAGCGCAGCACCAGCTCGGTGGGCGATCTGCTGCGGATGGGGCCCGCCACCGCGGTGCGCCAGCTCGCCAGTCGTAGCCGCCTGCCGACGGCAGATCCCCAGATCACCTGTTTGACCTTTGAAGATCAATCGCGGATGCTGCATCTGGATCTGAGCCTGCACCGGGAGACCCCCGAGAGCTGGCTGGAGGCCGCGGTGGCAGCCTACGGTGGTGCCGACTGGGTGATCTGCGGGGTTCCCAACGGCGAGGCGGATGCAGTGGTGCGCATGTTGCCCTTGTTCAAGCCTAAAAAGATCCTTCTTGCTGAGTTGGTGAACACCGAGCGCAAACGCTTGGGCATGCCGATTGAGCTGGTGACCCCCACCCGCGATCGCCTCCTGCACGCGGGGCTGGAGACCCACGTCTTCGCGCCGCACGCCAGCTATCGTTTTGAGTAGTACATAGGCGATAGGCAATAAAAAACCCGCCTTTCGGCGGGTTTTTTATTGAGCCGGAAGGCCTCCCCGAAGGAAGGCCTCCCGAATCACCAGCTCACTGGGGGACGGCCGCGACGGCGCCCGCAGGCCCAACTTCCACTTCCACGGAAGCGGTGGCCTTGCCGGAGGTGGCGGTGATGGTGGCCTTGCCTTCGGCAACGCCGGTCACCTTGCCGGTCTCGTCCACCTTGGCGACGGTGTCGGCAGAGGTGGTCCAGGTCACCTTGGCGTCGGCAACCACTTCGGCATCGGCCTTCACGGTCGCGGTCATGGCGGCATCCTTGCCCATTTCGATCTTGGTACCGGGGGTGTAGCCGGCAACTTCGATCATGTTGGGGATGGCGACGGTGAAGTTATAGGAACCCTTGACCTGGGTACCCTTCACCATGGCTTCGACCTTGGCGGTGCAGGAGCCTGCATCCTTGACGGGCTGCACGTTGGTGCCAGCGAGCTTGGCGCAGTCAGCGGGGGTCACGGTCCAGGTGAGCTCGGGAGCGGGGGTGATGGCCTTCTTCTCCTTGTCCATCACGGACACCTTGAGCACGGGCACCGCGTCGGTGGAGGCCACCTTGACGTTGGTATCGCCTTCGAACTTGATGGCGTCGGGGGTGGGGGAGCAGGCAACCAGGGCGAGAATGAGAGAAGCGAGCATATTGAACCTCTTTAGGCCGGTGAAAACCGGCGCTGGGACGGCGGAGGCGAATGCCTCCAGGGAAAATTTCTCCAGAATTCCATCGGACGCGCCTTCCGGGCGCGGGACCAGGGTCGGTAGGACGTTCTCCACGGAGCCCGCCGAAGCGGGCCGGTATCTACTCCAGTGGTAATAAAATGCAACCACGGGCGCGAAAAATTTTTCGCACTTCTCGGACCACGTCCGCAGCGCATCCGAGATAAATTTGCAATTATATAGATAATACCATGCTTTCTAAACATGGAATGCAGAGTTACTGTTCCCGAGGCTGGCAACTGGTTACAGCCTCAGGTTCCTCCCCCCAGGCAGGTGAGCGTGGCCGAAGCCCAGCGATTCGGGAAATATCAGATTCTTGAACGGATTGCGTCCGGCGGCATGGCAGAGGTATTCAAGGCGCGCCTTGAAGGAATCGGGGGTTTCCACCGGTCTTTTGCAATCAAGCGTATCCTGCCACACCTGACGGAAAATCCCGAATTTGTGGATATGCTCTCCGACGAAGCGCGGGTGGCTGGCCTGTTGAACCATGCCAACATCGTGCAGATTCTGGATTTTGGAAAGGTAGATTCGCAATACTACATCGCAATGGAGTATGTGAACGGTCGGGATCTGGGTCAGCTTCTGACCCGCTGCGCCGAGCGGGGCATCACCCTTCCGGTGTCCTTGGGCATCTACGTCGTGATTGAGATGCTCAAAGGCCTGGAATACGCCCATACGCGCCAAGCCATGCGCGATGGTGAGCCGGTGCCCCTGAATATTGTCCATCGCGATGTTTCACCCGCCAACATCCTTTTAAGCCTGCAAGGCGAAGTAAAGATTACCGATTTTGGAATCGCCAAAGCATCGGTAAAGGCCCTCCAGACCCAATCGGGGGTGATCAAGGGCCGTTTTGACTACATGAGCCCGGAGCAGGCCAGCGCACGCGGCGTGGATGCCCGCTCCGACCTGTTCTCGGTGGGGGTGGTGCTGTACCAGCTGCTGACCAACCGCCACCCCTTCCGAAAGGGCTCGGAGCTGGCCACCATCGAAGCCGTCCGCCGCGGTAGCTTCAACCTACCCAGCTCGGTAAATGGCGATATCCCGCCAATGTTGGACCAGATCGTACTCACCTCGCTTGCGGTGGAACCCAAACACCGCTACCAGAGTGCGACTCAGTTCAAGGAGGCACTGGATCGTTTCTGCCACGACGTTGGCTTTATGACCAATGCCGGGCAGCTTGCCCGCTTTTTGAAGGAGCTGCTCCCCGAGCTGGACCTGAAAAAAGAAAAGGATACCGAAGAGCTGCAGCTGGACGAAGCCCGGCCTCCCGAAAACTCGGGGAACCAGCCTGCCTTTACGACACTGCCCGATCCCTCGACCGGCCTGGATGAGGCCACCCTGATCCGCCAGGCCCCACGGGCCGCCGACTGGGGAGAGATCCAGACGGTGATCCGGCCGTCAGCCCAGCCTGCCGCGCTGCCTCCTGCTCCGGCGGCCCCGGCGATGCCGCGGGGAGAGCCCAAGAGCCGCCTGGTCTACCGGACCCCTGCCTACATCCACTTTGTCTACCTTGTGGTGGTGGCGACGGTGCTTGTTTCGGGTCTGGCGGGTGGTGCGGTGCTGGCCACTTGGCTGCAGCGGGTGGATCCCACCCTGGTACAGCGGGCGCCCGTGCTCCAGATCCATGTGCCCGCCAACACCCAGGTTTATGTAAATGGAAATCTGCTCACCGGCAGCTCACCGATAGAGACCACGGTAAACCCCGGAGTAGAGACCATTCTAAAGGTTGAACCCGCTGGAATGACGCCGATTGAGGCCAAGGTGAACCTGAACTACAACGAGCTGCGGGTGATCAGCTTCAACCCCGTAGCGCTGCAGCCGAAGAAGTAGGAGTTTTTTGTGCAGGCCCCCCCGCGTCGCTCCCTGCCCCGTGCCATTTTCGTCGCTATGCGGCCGAAGCAATGGATAAAAAACGTCCTCCTTTTTGCTGCGCTTATCTTCAGTTCCCAGTGGAGTGACCTTGCCCATCTGAGCCAGGCCTTTGTGGCCTTCTGGGCCTTCTGCCTGCTCTCCTCTACCGGCTACATCTACAATGATCTGCGGGACGTGGAAGCCGACCGGAAGCATCCCAGCAAACGTTTCCGCCCCCTTGCGGCTGGAGATCTGGGCAGCCAAGGCGCATGGGTGGTGATGGGAATCGCAATCACGACGGCGCTGGGCATTTCCTATGCGATCAGCCCTCTGTTTTGTCTGGTCTCCCTCCTGTATTTTGTTACCACTATCTCCTACTCAACCTTCTTCAAGCACTACGTGATCCTGGACGTGATGTTTCTGGCAGCCTGCTATATCTGGCGGGCGGTTGCGGGAGCCGTGGCCATTTCAGTGGTGATCAGTCCCTGGCTGCTGGTGTGTACCGCCTTCTTCGCATTGTTCCTTGGATTTAATAAACGGAGGGGAGAGCTGGCTCTTCTGGAGGGAAGGGTACCGGGTACACGCAAAGCGCTGGCTCAGTACAGCCCGGCGATGCTCCAGGAATTCCAGGCGATCACCACCTCGGGGACCATCCTCAGCTACACCCTCTACACGGTGCTGGGATCGCCCAAAAGTCCCTGGCTGCTGCTCACCCTGCCCTGCGTACTCTACGGTGTTTTCCGCTATATCTACCTGATGGATCAGAAGGGAGAGGGCAGTGCACCGGACGAGACCCTGCTGCGTGACCGTCCCCTTCTGCTCACCTGCTTGATCTACCTGTTCCTGGCGGTGGCGGTTCTTTTCTTTGCGCCCAGCTCCGCAATCGCGGGTGGTTGAGCGGGAAAGCCAGCGGCTTTCCGCCACACACCTTGCCAGGGCAACGGGGATCCGTTAGACAGCGCCCCCCGGAAGGGTCTCCCTTCCGTTTCTTTCCAGCAGAACCCGCAAGGGATGAGGTGAAGGGTGGTGGAACCGGCGCTTCTACGGCGTGCGGGCCAGGCAATCGCTCTGGGCTCCCAGTTCAGCGGCTTCACGCTGGGCGGAATGGTCCTCGGCTACTTCCTGGACCGGTGGCTGGGCTCCGGGCCGCTCCTCCTCCTTGTCCTCGCCTTCGGCGGGATGATGCTGGGTACATGGTCCTTGTTGCGCTCCCTTCGGAACAGTCCAGATGTCCTCCCTCCCGATCCTGCCCAGCCACCCGAAGATCCCGGCTCCGACCGTGATCGTTCGTGATGTTGCTTTGGCTGGAACTGCGGTGGTAGGTCTGTCCTTCCTCTCGGGTCAGCCGCTCACCTGCTTTGGGGTGGCCGCCGGGGTGCTGTTGGCGGTGGGTAGCGTACGCGGCATGGTGTGGGTGGTGGACGGTGCCTGGGACGGCTCGGTGATGGGTCGGCTGGGACTCCAGACCATGGCCGTCCTGATGCTCTGCTATGTGCTTCTGTCGATGCTTCCGGTGCTTCCGGTGCTTGTGGGCTACGGTTCCTTGTTTTTAGGACTGCTGGCCCGGACCCTGCTTTCGGTGCGGGAATGGCGCCCGACCCCTGTGGCTGAGGAGATCCGATGAACACAATTCTGGTTGCTGCTCTGAAAATGGTGGGCGCGGTTGCGGTGGGCAAAGGAATCCCCCAAATCAGCGGCGGATTTTCGTGGATGGAGCAGATCCCCAACTTCGGTGCGGACAGCAGCATCGGTCAGGCTCTGGGGTTGGCCCACCCGGGGGATGCGCAGTTCATTCCCGCCGCTTGGTTTATGGTCATCGTGGTCCTGGGTTTTGCGGTGTTGGCCCGGATGGGCCTGGAGCGCGCCAAACAGCGTGCCGGTACCGACAAATACCTGCCGGACGAAGGGCTGAGCTTCCGCACGATGGGCGAGATGATCACCGAAGGGATGTACAACGTGGTGCACGGTGTACTCGGCGACAAAGAAACGAAGAACTTCTTCCCACTGATCGCATCCTTCTTCACGTACATCCTGTTCTCCAACCTGATGTCCTTCATCCCCTTCTTTGAAGTTCCCACGGGGAATATGTCCAGCAACCTCGCGCTGGGCCTGGTGAGCTTCCTCACCTTCAACTACGCTGGCCTGTCCAGGGACCCCGTCGGCTACTTCAAGCACCTCGCCGGCCCGATCCTGGTACTTGCCCCCGTGTTCTTTGCACTGGAGACTCTGTCCCTCTGCATCCGGCCTCTCTCTCTGGCCTTCCGGCTCACCGTGAACATGGCGGTGGACCATCTGCTCCAGAGTATCGCCCGCACCATCGGAGAGGGTTTCCTGGGGGTGGCCGGCCAGGTCATCATGCCGATTCCGCTCTTCTTCCTTGGTCTTCTGGTCTGTTTCATGCAGGCCTTTGTGTTCGCACTGCTTTCCACGATCTACGTCAGCATGTCCGTCCCTCATGGCGAACATCACGAAGCTGACGGTCATCACTGAACAATCCTCGGAGGTCTCATGAAGACGGTTCTTTCTAACGTCACCCGCACTGCCGCCCTCTTCGCCCTCACCACCGGTGTGGCCCTCGCTGCTGATCCCGCAGCGGCCGTGGCGACCGGCCTCGCCGGCTCCAACTGGGGTCTGGGCGTCGGCGCCGGCCTCACCATCGGTCTGGCCGCCCTCGGTGGTGGTCTGGGTCAGGGCCGCACCGCCTCGGCCGCCCTGGAAGGGATGGCCCGCAACCCCGCCGCCGCCGGCAACCTGTTCACCCCCATGATGATCGCCCTGGTCTTCACCGAGACCCTGGTGCTCTTCTCCTTCGCGATCGCCGGCCGTATGGGCGGTCTGTTCTAGTCTTCCCTTCGGGAGACACAAAGTACCCGGCTTCGGCCGGGTATTTTTTTGCCGTCTTTCGGCGGAATAGCTCCGGCCGAGAGGCTACTGGAGCGGCCAGTCCAGCTGCAGCGGATGTTCAAGCCCTGGCCAGCTCCCGGCCCAGAGCGCCTGCTCCACACAGGCACGTGCATCGCCCAGGTCATCGCCCAGCCAGGTTGCTGCCTCTAAGCCGCCCTTTCCGAAATTGAGCTGAAGGGTTCCCCGGCGCCCACACGCGGCTGCTGCCAAGGCCTGCCGCTCCAGAACCGTCGTCAGTTGCTCCATGTTTCCCATCGTAACCGGAGGGCGCGCGGCGGGCGGAGAGAGCTGAACGGGAACCTCGGCCAGCAGATCTACCGACGGGCTCTCCCCGATGCTGTAGATGGCCCAGACCATCGCCGCACTCAACAGCACAATCCGCAGCAGCAACCAGCGGTTCATACACCCTCTTGTAGGGGCGCCGCTCCTGCAGGGGGACCGGGAAGCGGAGGGAGCCCGTGGACTACCTCTTCCTGCCAGTCGGCACCGTCCCAGGAAAAAGCCTTGAGATCGTGCACGACCCGATCGTAGACGGAGATCACGATCTGGTGTGTATCCGGATAGGTGGGAAAACCAAACGGACAGGCAGCAGCACGATCCGTTTGAGAAAAGTAGCTTGGATGCTGCGGATGAGAGTGCAGGATGGCGATGAGCTTCTCCCCACCTGCGACCGCCGCATCCACGGTGCGCTCCAGGCGCAGGGCATCCATGGTGTATGCTGTACGGGCATCCCTTGGAAAAGAGGCAGGATCCGCCGCATGTAGACGATCCTGCAGGTTTTCAAAGGCGACGAAGTAGCTGCTCTCCGGCTGCCCTGGTCGTCCCAGCACGATGCCGCAGGCTTCCCGCGGCCAGCAGCGGCGGGCTTCGGCAAAGGCCGCTTCCAGGGTTTCCGGAGCCAAAAACATCTCAACCCTCTCCGCGTTCAAAATTACAGTTGAGCAGGTTACAGGCGCGAGGACAGCGACTCACCTCATGCCGACGACGCATGGCGCGCAGGCTGTTCCAGAGCTGCTCGGGCTCATCCTGCGCGATGTTCCCTACCGGCTCCAGGAAGTAGCAGAGGCGGATGTTTCCGGCAGGATCAAAGGCGATGTCGCTGTAGCCTGCCTTACAGACCTGTCCATTGTAGATGTCGGGAAGCCGGAAGTGTTTTTTGAAGGCCTGGAGCTGCACCACGGTGTTGCAGACCTTCCCGTGGCTGGCCCGTTCCTCGGCGAGCACATCCAGGGCCCGGTCGATGAGCGGCAGCTCCTCAGCCGTGGGCCAGAGGGGAGAGTGCCGCCACCAGCCCGGCTGGTGGGCGTTTTCCCCGAAGCTCTGGTAAAGCGGCTGCACCACCAGCTCGCGGCCTTTGTCATTACACCAGCGCAGCAACTCGGGGATCTCGGCCGCATTTTTACCGTGGAGCACACAGGCGACGACCACCCGCGGCTGACGATGGCGCTCCAGCCGATCCGCGGCCTCCATCGCCTTTTGAAGCGAGCCCGCGCGGCCCCGGCTGTGATCCACGGTTGCAGGATGGATGCCATCCATCGACACATAGGCGATGCTGACGCCCGCGTCGGCAAGCGCTGCGGCACGCGCATCGGTCAGCAGCCAGCCATTGGTATTAAAGCTTACCGTAAAGCCCAGGCGGGTGGCCCGCCCCATCAGCCGCTCCAGGTCCTTCCGAAGCAGGGGTTCGCCGCCCACAAAGTTGATGGAGGCTGGGCCCAGCCAGCGTGCCAACCGGTCGATGGTGTCCGCCCAGGCCTGCTCAGGCAGATCCTCGGTTTTATTTTTGTAGATGTCACAATGCAGACATGGCAAAAAGCAGCGATCGGTCACCGAGAGGTGTACCTGGGTGGGCAGACCCGGGGCCGGCACCAGACCCAGCCGCTGCAGGGCACGCTCGCCGATCAAAGGAGGGCTCCGATCTCCGCCGCAGTGACGTCGGAGTAGTTGGAAGACTTGGGAATGAAGCAGCTTTTGCAGGGTGGCAGGCTGCTGTAGTCTGCCCTGGCGACGGCCCGGCGTCGCGCTGCCTGCTTGGGCCCCCACCACAGCTCCGAAAATCCATGTTGAACCAGACTTCCCAGCCGATTTTCCAGGCGGTTGTCGCGGGTGCAGGTGGTCAGCTCTCCCTGCCAGCTTACCACCGGGCTCTTCCAGAAGCAGCCGCAGATACCCTGGTTATCCTCGGATATTTTTGTATCCAGCTTCGGCGGGGCATGCCCCAGCAGCTGCGCCACCTGCCCAAAAACCCTATTTTGAAGCTGTTGCTCCTCCGCCGTCGGGCAGTCCAGCTGCCGGAAGAAGACCACGGCCTCTTCCCCCTCGGGCACCTTTTGAAGGGCCACCCTTGCCGGGAGCCTCAGGGTTTTGCAGCGGGAAAGCCAACGATCGCGGAAGTTCAGAGCTTCGGAGACGTTGCGGTCGGACACAATAAATTGAAAGACGGTACGCGGCCAGCGCGCCTGGCGTGCCGCTTTCTCCTCCAGAAAAAAATCAATATTTTCAACCACTTTGTCGAAGCGCTGGAGACCCTTCACCCGCTGATAGACCGCCGGACTGTTGGCGTCCAGCGAAAAGTGCCAGACCTGCGGGAGCTGCGCACGGTTCAGCAGGGCCGGGACCAGCCCCGGCCGCAAGTGGGTGGCGTTGCTATGCACCTCTACCTTGCCAAACAGCCGAAAATCCACGGCTGCCCGGATGGATTCCTGGTAGATCTCCAGGAAGGCGGGGTGCAGGAGCGGCTCGCCCAGCCAAAACAGGATGAGGGTGTCAAAACGACCCCCGTGCCGGGCGAGGTCTGCGAATACTTCGCGAATCAACGAAAATGATATATAACCATTTTTGTGATGATGCGGATGCCCCTCCTCGGACACGGTGCAGTGCAGGCAGGCGAGGCTGCACACATTGGTAAGCTCCAATACAAGGTAGCTACCGGGGAGGTAAAAGGGACGCACCCTCTCCCTCTATCGCCTCTGCCGTCGCCTGCGCGGGGGGGATCTCACGGATTTGCGGCATCGCCGTGCAGGGTGTCCCTTCGGCGGCACCGGCGCCGTCTTCGTGGTACATCGGCACCGGCGCTTGCAGGTCCAGCCTCCTCACCGGGGGAAGCTCCGCTTCCAACCAGCTCTCCAGCTCTACCTCCTCGTAGTAGGCCGCAAAATCCCGCAAAAGGCGTGCCAGATCCAGGCCACCGTAGGGTGAGGGCAAAGGCTCCAGCTTCATCCTGGCCTTCTCCCACTGCCCCCATGCACTCCTGGGGTTCCCCCGGCGCCAGTGCTCCAGGGAGACCGCCAGCTGGATCAGACCCTGAAGAAATTGACGGTCTGGGCCCGCAGACTGCTCCTTCCAAAAAAGCTCCAGCACTTCGTGGGCTTCAAACCAGTGTCCTTCGGAAAAGAGACGCAGCCCTTCCACATAGCGGGGCTCCGTCCACATCAGCCTTCCGGCGGCCCGCATTGGTCCAACGGATCGGCAGCGGCCGTCACCTGCAGGCTGGCCTCCGCCCCCTTCCCGTCCCCATCTTCCACCGCAATGGTCAGCTCCAGCGTCGCGCCACACAGCAGCTCAGGCGGGGTATCCAGCTCCCCCACAGCCAGCTCCGAGGCGTCCAGGTAGCCGTACATATTCCAATAGGTACCCTGGCAGTTTCCCTCGTCCCGCAGCTGCACCCTGTAGCTGTTGTCGGAGACCGACACCCGATCCGGCACCGTCTCGATGGTGTAGTGGATCGAGACGATATCGTCGGTATGGCTGACGCGTACGCCCGCCAACATATGCCAGCCCCCCTGCGGACCATGCACCATGGTGACCGCCCCACCGTCCAAGAGGGGCACAAAGGGGTCGGTGCCGTCGCCGATCTCCACCAGCGCCGCTCCAGCACAGGGGCCGGTGTCGGCGCTGTCCTCCGCGCCGCTCTCCCCTCCCCCGGTGCAGGCCATCCAAAACAGGCTCAGCCACATGGTTCTATCCCCGGTTGTAGCGTAGCACCCTCCAGAAAAGGGGCCAGCGGGACACCGATGTCGTGCTCAGGCGCCGAATCTACGCTCGGCGGTGGTCAGCAGCTCGCGGTGTGCTCGGTCCTCTTCTGCCATCTGCACAAACAGCTCGTGCAGATCGGGGTTGCTGGCGAAGAACTGGGTACGCCCATGCATCTCCTCGCTGCGCTCCTCCACCATCCGGGCAGCCTTCAGCGCCTCGGCCACGGTAGCGGGCTCCTTTTCGTAGCGGGCACGTAGGGCACGCAGCTCGCCCAGGAAGGCGCGCGCGGCATCCAGGTCGGCTGCCGGAGCGGCCTGACCTTCGCCGGTGAAGGTGGCCTGGTGGATACGGATGCTGGCCGCATGGTAGCGCTCGGCCTCCGCGTAGAGCTTCCAGAAGTACACCAGCTCGGCGCGCCCCTGGAAGTTCTTGGCAAAAACCTCATACAGCCCGGCACATTCCAGCTCAATTCCGACGGAAAGCTCGATGATCTCTGCTGCACTCATAGGGGCCTCTCTGCAGGGTACGGCAACCCATTGGCCCGCCCCGCCCGACCTCCTATCACGGGGGCACCCCCAAAACGGGAAGAGCCCCTCCATCCGAGGGGCTCCCCATCCAAATTCTGCTAGGCAGGCTACAGAATCACAGGCGGCGGCGGTAGACCCAGGTGGCAATCGCACCCATCACCATCACACCCGGCATCACCAACACCGAGATCAGCCACATCAGCAGCAGACCCACGGTGGACATCTCCAGCCGTCCCTTTGCCGCTTCGTTGGAGCGGATGGACATCTGTGCTTCTTCGCCCACCATCCACGCGACCGTGTTCAGCAGAAGGTCCTGGTTCAGACCGTTGGCAAACATCTGGTTGCTTGCGAAGTCCGCGTCGCCAAAGGCCACCACTTTGCCGCCCGCCTTAGGAGCGGGAGGTGGGGAGGTGGGGGCGGCGGGCACCACCGGGGCGGCGGGCAGACCTTCCGCGGTCAGCGGCTCGGTCACCGTGGTGACAGTGCGGATTCCGCTGGGATCCTGAACTTCCGCCACGGCAAACAGGGGCACCTTCCCGACGAGATCCTTTCCGGGGGTGGGTTCCACCTGTCCGTTGGGATCCTGCAGATCGGTCTCGCCCCAGGAGGATTCCGAAGCACGCGCCAGCACTTTTACCTCGACCCCCGGAACCGCCACACCGACGTCGATAGAGCGGGAAAGGAAGAGGATGGAGTTGCCCTTCAGCTTTTCGGTGAGCGGGTGGGCCTCGTAGGAGGACTGGTCGATGATCAACCCGAAGGGATTGTTCTGCACGATCCGGTAGGGGTCCGCCTCCACCACCACATCGGCGCCGGGCTTGAAGCCATAGCGGGCGAAGTCGTTGACGGTCCCGGCGGGAACCGTGGGATCAAGCATGGCAATCAGCGAGCCACCCGCTGCTACATACTGTGCCAGACGGTCCAGTTCTTCGGGCAACACTTCGGTCTGCGGCGCCCCCAAGATCACCACTTCACAGGTGGCGGGCGAGGGAGCCGAAGCGGTCAGGGTCACCGTCGTGACGCTATAGTTCTGAGCCGCGAGCTTGTCCTTCGCAAAACCCAGGCCCGACGGGGAGGAGCTGTCGTTGGGGTCCATTTCCCCATGACCCGCCACCACACAGATGTTGTGCTGCTTGTCCGAGGTCACCCGCACCAGCGCGTTGGTGATCGCGGATTCATCAAAACCCATCTCGATGCGCTGCTCTTTTTCACCCGACTTCAGCACCACGGTGCCCTGGTCGGAAACCAGCTTCATCTGCTCGGCCAAGAGCGGCTCCTCGTTGGGGTCGTGGTATTCGACCTTCAACAGCGTGGAGTGCTCGGCGTACTGCTCCACCAGATCCTTAAAGCTTTTCTCCTCGGGAGAACCCTTGTTGAAGAAGGCCTGTACGGCTACCTGACGATCCAGCTTTGCGACAAGGTCGATGCTCTGCTGGGAGAGGGTATACTGTTTGTTTTTCGTCGCATCCCAGCGCCATTTGGCATCGTGAGCGGCCACGTTGGCCACCACCAGAATGGAGGCCGCAAGTGCGGTTGCAACAATGGCATTGATGGAGCGACCTGTGGTCTGGTCCTCGGAGAGCTGAGTGAAAAACTCACGCTGTCCGTACAGACCGATCACCACCAGCGCCGCACCAGCGCCGCCCGCCACTTTGGCCAGTAGAGGCAGATCGCCCTCCAGAAAGCCGGCGGCCACGCCGAAGCCCATCAGGAGGATGATCCCAAGAAGGATAAAGAACCAGCCGATCCAACGCATCAGCGCCACCGCAGCGCTTCGACCCGCTGGGTCGTCGCCAGCAGGGAGAAGCCGATGAAGGTCAAGAAGTAGACGATGTCCTGGATCCGAATCAGACCCTTGATCATCTCGGTGTAGTGAGAGCCGAAGGCCGCCGTCTGCAACACCGCCTGGATGGCACCCGCCGGCGCCATGTCTCCGGCCCAGCCCACAACCCAGAAGATCAGGTTGAAACCAAAGCCCACCACAAAGGCAACCACCTGGTTTTCTGTGAAAGAGGACAGAAAGAGGTTGACCGAGATGAGCAGTGCCGACAAAGCCAACAATGCGATGTAGTTGGCCATCAGCACGCCGCTGTCCGGCTCACCCCAGGTGTACAACATCGCGATGTAGGGTGTGGTTGCCAACAACATGGCTACGACAAAAGCCATCGATCCAAGGAATTTGCCCAGCACGATTTCCCAAGAGGCGATGGGGCTGGTCAACAGCAGCTCCATGGACTTCTGCTTCCGATCTTCGGCCAACAGCCGCATGACCATGCCCGGCGACACCAGGAGCATGACCACCGCCATGTTCCCGAAGACACCCTGGACCACAAAGGCGTTGACGTTCAACCCCTCCGCCGCCATGGGGTTGAAGGCCGCCTGCTGGGAGTAGTCCATAAAGGCAGTGACCGAAAGGGCAAAGAAGAAGCCGAAGATGAAGATAAACATTAACAGCAGCATCCAGCCGATGGCCGTAGTGAAGTAGGCGCTGGTTTCCCGCTTCAGGATTGCAATAGCCCCGTTCATGCGTGGTTCTCCAGGGCAGGGCGACCGCCCATGGTGTAGGAGAGGTAGATATCTTCGAGGCGTTGGCGGCCGTTAAGCTCCAAGAGCCCGTGGGGCACACAGATCCGGGCCACATCCTCGCGCAGATCGCGGTCCCCGCGCACGATGAAGCCCTTGGGGTTGGCTTCTACAGAAGCAACGCCGGGAATGGCCTGAAGTTCGGCCATCAGCCCCTCGGGAATCCGAGCCACGTCCACCCGCACCGTGCCACCCATCTGGCCCAGGTTGGCGAGGCTATCCTGCGCCACCACCCGGCCTTTGTTGATGATGATCACCCGCTGGCACAGCGCTTCGATCTCGGCGAGCACATGGGTGGACAGGATGACCGTCCGTTCACCGGCAGCCAGATCCTCGATCAGCTTGCGGATCTCCACCCGTTGTGCAGGATCCAGGCCGGAGGTCGGCTCGTCCAGCACAAGCACGGAAGGCGAGTGGACCAGCGCCTGCGCCAGACCCACCCGCTGCCGGTAGCCCTTGGAGAGGTTGTCGATGAGCCGATGCGCCACCGAGCCGAGCCCCACCCGGGAGAGCGCCATGTCCGTAGCTTTTTTGGGATCCGCGACCCCTTTCAGCTCGGCGGCAAAGCGGATGTAGTCCCGCACCACCATCCCGCCGTAAACCGGCGGATTTTCAGGTGCGTAGCCCAACATGGTCTGCACCGCCCGGGGATTTTCGGCGACATCAAAGCCGCCGACCTTCACCGACCCCGTAGAGGCACCCAGCGAGCCGGAGATCACCCGCATGGTGGTGGTTTTACCGGCGCCGTTGGGGCCCAGAAAACCCACCACTTCGCCTTTGGCAACGGAGAAGCTCACATCATGCACCGCAGTGGTGCCGCCATAGCGCTTCGTCAACTTGTGTACGTCGATCATAGCAATCCTGCACCTTCTCGCAGCAGACCTGGGGGCAGCGAAGGCTGCCAATCGGGGGGACGGCTAACCTGTCCGGCTTCAAGGGTCCAAAGCAGCGACGGATCTTGACGCGCTCTTGCAAAGCCCTCAGAGGGTGCGCAGGCCTCGCTTCATTTTTTCAAGGGCTTCTGCCGCTTTGGCCCGGTCGGGGTTCTCTGTGGCCGCCACCTTCTCCAGGCAGCTCATCGCCTCCTCTCTCCGTCCAGTCACCCGCAGGAGCACACCAAGGGCATACAGCGCCGCCGGATCGTCGGGACGCATGGTCAATGCCTCGCGGTATTTGGCCTCCGCCGCATCCACCTCTCCCGCGTTGAAAGCTTCCAAACCCTCTTTGATGCGGTCCTCAGCCTCGTGGATAAACTCCACCTCGATAAAGGCCTTCACCCCCAGGTTCGCCACCAACACATAGATCGGACTGGCCAACAGCAGGCCCACCCCTTCCATCGCTAGCAGTGCACCCAGAGGGAAATCGCCGCCAAGCTGCTTTCCTTTGTAGCGCAACCGCACCCGTGTGTAGCGGCCCTGATCAAAAAGCTCGCGTGCCCGACGTTGCAGCGCCCGGAAAGAGGCATCGACCGCCTCCGGATCCACTTCCCACCTGAACCGTTCCTGACTCATCCGAGCAACCTAATCACCGCAGCCCGGCCGGGGAGTGTCTGGCGCTCAGAGCACCGAAAAACCGCCATCCACCACGATCACTTGACCAGTGATCCAGTGCGCCCGGGGGTCCAGGAAAAGGGAGACCGCCTGGGCAACATCTTCAGGCAGACCGATACGACCCAACGGGGTCAACTTTGCGGTTTCTTCCACCATTTTTTTGCCTTCAGGCAGGTAGCGTAATGCGTCGGTATCCACGAGCCCCGCACAGATGGTGTTCACACGGATGGGGGCCAGCTCCACCGCGAGCTGTCGGGTGAGAGCCTCCACCCCCGCTTTTGCGACACCCATCGCCACATAGCCAGGGATATAGCGACGACTTCCCAAGCTGGAAATACCGATCACGTTGGCATCGGGCTTGAGGGTACACAGCCGGGTGAGTAGCCAGAAGGGCCGAAGAGAGCTTTCCAAGGTCAGATCCCACTGGGGGGTGCGGATCTTGTCCCAGGCCTTGAGCGCGCCGACGGCGGCATTGTGTACCAGCACATCCAAGGGTCCGGCCAGCTCCGCCATCCGCTTGAGATCGGCCTCGGACCGTACATCCCCTTGGATCAACACCGCCTCGGCACCGGCGGCCTCTACCGCTGCCACGACCGTTCGCGCTGCAGCCTCATTTTGAAGGTAGTTCACCAGGATTCGGGTACCAGGTGCGGCCAATTCCCGGGCGATGGCAGCGCCAATTCCACGGGAAGCGCCGGTGATCAGGATGTTGCGCATACAGGCCTCTGAGCTGTGGCCCCTTATCCGCACCCCTCCCCTGCTGCATCCAGGAATTTTTCCGTCTTCGACCGTCGGTCGATTTTTCGACCGTTGGTCGAATCACGCAAAACGTCTGCCAATCCCCGGCAGACGACGCAGCACTTTTCCCAGCACTTCCCGCAGCTCGGCGATGCCCAGCAGCAGCCCGAGCCCCACAAAAAGCCCACCGCCCACGCCGCCGATCACGACGATCCGCCCGATCAGCGCCGCCGCACCGCCGCCCACCGCCGGTAGCAGCCCGGCCACCCACAGCCCCCCGCCAATGCCCACCCCCGTGGCGAGGATGGCCCTCACAAAAAACAGGCCAAAGCCCGCATCCTCCACCCCTCCTGCATCTCCCCTCCCCGGCTGCCGACCCATCTGCCACCACAGCACCACGCCCAAAAGCAGGGTGTACGCGGTGATTCCCAACGACGAAGCCATGGCCAGCCCCACACTGCCAAAACGAGCCAGCCCGGCATAGACCGGCAGCGCTATCAGCAGCACCCCAAATCCCAGCCAGGTAGGAAGCCAGGTTTTCCCACGCGCATAGAAGCCACGCGCCAGCAGCGTCTGTACCGTCCATGCCCCCAGGGCCAGCGAAAACACGCCCAAGCAGAGCCCGAGTTCAGCAAGTTGATCCTCCTGAATCTTCCGTGCTGAATAGACCAGTGCCCCCAGCTCTGGACCGGCCACCGTCAAGAGCACCTGCGAGCCCAAAGCAAGCACCAAAACCTGTCGCGATGCCCGTGCAAGAATCTTCCAGGCTTCCCCAGTTTTTTCTTCCGCACAGAGGCGCGTGAGCGTGGGATAGGCAGCGATGCCCATGGCCATCCCAAAGACGCCCATGGGCACCTTCATCAAGGTGCGGGCATAGCCCAAAATAGCTACCGAACCTTCGGTGAAGGAGGAGGCAAAATAGGTGACGACCGTCTCGTCCATCCCGACGATAGACCAGCCCAACATGATGGGGAGCGAGCGGAGGAGGTAGGCGCGAAAGTCGGGATCCCGAGGATCAAAGACCAACTGCCAGCGCAGCCCTTCCCGCAGGCATGCCCACAGCGGCAATCCAAAGGGTCCGAGGATGGCGCCCACCAAAACCCCCCAGGCAAAACCCTCGGCGGTGCCCGTCCACAATCCCCCGGCGATGATCGCGCCCGTATACAAAAGTGGTGCGAGCGCCGGAACCGCGTGCCGCTCTTTGGAGAGAAGCGCCGCACTCAAAAGCCCCCCTAAAAGGTGGAAGATCTGCGCGGGCAGCACAATCCGCGAAAGGTGGGTCAGCTGTGCAAGCTGCTCCGCTGAAAAACCAGGAGCCAGCAGGCCAACCAGCCAGGGCATCGCCACCAAACCCACCAGCACCAGGCTACCCAGCGCCCCAACCAGAAAGTTGGCCAGGATCGAAAAACTACGCCAAGCGCGGGCCTCATCACCCCGCTCCAAATGTGCAGTGAAGAGGGGAATAAACACAATGGAGAGCGCACCACCGGCAACCAGATAGTTGATCAGATCGGGTACCCGGAAGGCGGCCTGGTAGACATCGGCCTCCCCGCCCACCCCCAGGGTGGTGCCCAGCACCCGCTCCCGCACCAGCCCGATCACCCGCGATGCCAGCAGGCTGGCACTCCAGATCAGCCCCGCAATCCCGATGCTCTTCCTCATCCTGGGCTCAGAGCCGAGGCGCCGGACCGAGATCCTCATTGGCTTTGAAGGGCTGGTATTCCACCTCGGGGGCTACACCCTTGTTCCAGCGGGTTGCGATGAGCAGGAGCGCCCCCAACACCACGGGGATGGAGATCAGCTGGGAGGTGGTCAGCACGCCAAAGTAGAGTCCGCGGATGTCGTCGCCGCGCATGGACTCGTTGATGGGCCGCCAGAGGCCGTACAGCAGCATGACCGTCGCAATCGCCTGACCATCAAACTTGCGATAGCGGAAAGAGACACTGGAGATTAGGAAGATGAGCATCGCCGCCAAATGCTCCCAAAGCTGTGTGGGGTAGACCGGCACCCCGTTCACACCCACTCCATGGGCCGTCTGCACCAGCATGTACGGAAAGGTAAAAGAAAGCCAGATATGTCCACCGCTGCCCTCGTAGAGGGTGGACACATCTGCAGGCAGCTCACAGGATTTTCCGTGGCAACAGCCTGCAAAAAAGCAGCCGATACGCCCGAAAGCCAGCCCGACGATCACGGCCGGGCCCATCACATCCGCCACCTTCCAAAACGACATCCCCTTGCGGCGGCAATAGACCATCACCGAGAAAAAGCCACCGATCAAGCCCCCATAGATGGCAAGCCCTCCCTTTCCAGGGTTGAAGTAGATCAGCGGGTTGTGCCAGAACTCCGCCGAGTCGGAGGCCATCATAAAGTGCAGGAGCCGGGCGCCCGCCACGCCCGACGTCACGCAGATCAGGTAGATCACCGCCATCCGATCCGGATTGAGGCCGATCCGACTGGATCGATAGTGCCCGATCAAGGAGGCTGCAAGCACCCCCAGGGTGAGCATCAGCCCGTAGACCGGAAAGGGCAACTTTCCGAAGGAGGTGGGGATCTCAAAAAGGATCGGGTGCATGCGCGCTGTCTATTCAGTTCGTGGGGCGCCCGCTGTACAGGTAGACCGTTCCCTCGCCACCACTTCCAGCATTCGGCGCTCCAATCAGCACATCTGCGAAGTCATCACTGGTCACCTTCTCCGAGACCGACATCACCGCCCCGAAAAGGTCGCCCGGACTCCCCGTCACCACGGCGCTGGCCGCCGCCTGGTCCCCGGCCGCCACCGGCCCCAGGAAAAAGTAGGCGGACCCTGCCGCCGTACCCGGCACCAGCTCCCAGCCCGGACCGGGGGTGTTGCCATCTACCGCAGGCGCACCCACGGCCAGATCGCCGATCCCGTCCTTGTTGTAGTCTCCCGCACTCACCGAAAAACCGAAATTATCGGTACCCGTGATTACAAAAGATGCGCTGGTGGCCACGTCATAGGTGGCTCCGCCGGAGAAGCTGCTGTCCAGGTACACCCACACGCGGTCCGATCCATAGCCACCAAAGGCCAGATCCTGACTTCCATCTCCATCCAGATCGGCGAAGGTCGGTGTCCCCCAGCCTATACCCGTGCGGTTTTCCGCCGCGGTGATCCGGGCAAGTGCGCCCGCCCCCAGGCTGCCGTCGGCCGAGGCGGCGCCCCCCGCATAGATGGTCCAGGATCCGGAGTCCACGTAGCTCTCATCCGGCTCATCCCCTGGTGTACCTACAAAAGCGTCGTCATAGCCATCGCCATTGACATCTGCGCCACCCAGGCCCATGCCGACAAAGTCGTTGCCATGATTTCCGGTGACTTCTGATACAAAGGATGCCCCGTTGATCGAGGAGCCCTGGATGTCAGCCGTATAGATCAGCGACGCCTTGCCTGCCTGGTAGGTGGGTAAAGAGGAGGTAGGATCCCCATAGAGAATATCGTCCAGACCGTCGCCATCCAGATCAAGCGCCGAGTAGACCCGGGCCGAGCTGGTTCCGCTGGCCCCCGCAAGGTTGATCACCCCCGATCCCATGGATTTTTCACCGGCCAGAAAGCTCCCCCCGGGAATCATGATCAGAACCATCGCCGTGCGTGCTCCACTTGGATCCACGCCCGCTCCGACCAGATCGACGATGCCGTCTCCATCCTGGTCTCCAGACTCCGGACTCACCGCCCCCACCCGCGCCCCGGCGACCCCACCGACCAGGGAGACAAAGTCCGCATCCCCCCAGCTTCCTGCCGACAGGATCACGCCGCGCACCGCACCCAAACCACCTCCGGTCAGCTCAGAACCCATCAGCGGCTCTGCAAGTGTATCCCCGCGTACATCTCCCAGGCCCAGGCTGGTGCCCAGGCGGTCCCCGGGCCCACCGGTCCAGTAGATCTGGGCAACATCCGAGATGGCAAGGTTGTCGATGATCCCGTCACAATCGTCGTCCCGCCCATTGGCCTGCTCGGGGGCACCCGGGTAGGCATCCGGCCGGCTCTCGTCGCAGTCCCCGTCGGCCGCGGAGTAGCCGTCCCCGTCGGGATCGGAGCCCACACAAACCTCGTTGGCCACCCCAGGAGAGCCCAGGTCCCCCGCGCCATAGGGTGAGGCAGCCAGGCACCAGTCTCCCGGCTCAGACTGGGTCGCCGGATCGTGCCCCCCCGAAAGTGCCAGGGCCGTCCCCGGCGCAGAGGGGTAGCCGGGCAGGCGCCAGTCCAGACTGAAAGCCACCGCTCCGGTGGGCGATTCCAGGCTCAAGCTGTCCAGGGCATAGATGTCGAAGGGGGCCGTCCAGGTCCAGCTGACCGGGGCCCCGCCGTTGGTGGTGGAGTCAGCCGAGGCTCCCAGGATGCGTCGTTCGCCGGGCTCGATGACCAGACCTTCCAAGTGGGCCTGTTCCATACGGGCATTCAACAGGTACCAACCGGCCAGATCGACAGCGGTGTCGCCATAGTTGTACAGCTCAATCCACTTGCCGACGCTGTCGTCTACCGCCTCGGGGTCGGTCATCACCTCGGTCAGGGCGACGGTGATACTTCCTGTAGATCCATCACAGTTATTGTCCTTATCGTCTGGAATTTCCTCTGCCGAGGTATTCACGGTAGCGTCGGTATCGTCGCAATCGGGACCGCCGTAGTCCAAGCTGTCCTCGCCATCCTGATCCTGATCAAAGTCGGAGAGACGGTCGCAGTTTTGATCCACCCCGTCGTAGTAGATCTCCACTGCACCGGGGTTGACGTCGGGATTCCCCTCCTCACAGTCGTCGCTGGTGTAGCCATCGTGATCGCGATCCGCATCGCCGCTGCTGTCTTTGCTGCTTCCGTCAGTACAACCCACCAGAAGGCTCAGGATAATCCAGGTGCGCATTCTTTCTCCCAGCCTCACTATGCCCCAAGAGGGCGGGGTTCCGCAAGGCGAGCACGGCTACCAGAAGCGCCTTGCCAAGGGCGAAACGGGATGGAATAGGCTACGCTTGAAAAATGCTGGATACCCGCCCCCGGCTGATCGCACTCGGCACTGCAAACCCTCCGGGGCGCTACCCGCAAGAGGAGCTGCTGCAGCGTTTTCGCGTGGATGATCCCCGAATCCGCAGCCTGTTCACGTCGTCGCATATCCGCACGCGGCACCTGTACCTGCCCGAAGCCGGCCCCGACGGCACCCCGGAGGAGACGCAAGGCCAGCTTCTGAAGAAACACCGGAACGGTGCGATCGAAATCGGCGGGGCCGCCATCCGCGCATGTCTGGAAAAGGCGCAGCTTCAACCCGAAAATATTGACTTCATTTGCTGCCTCACTTCCACCGGCTGGCTCACCCCCGGACTCACGGCGATCCTCATCAAAAGTGTGGGACTACGTCCGGAATGCGCCCGCGTGGACGTGGTGGGGATGGGCTGTAATGCGGGGTTGAACGGGCTGAATGTGGTCAGCTCCTGGGCCATGGCCAACCCGGGGAAAAATGCGCTGCTGGTCTGTGTAGAAGTCTGCTCAGCTGCCTATGTTTTTGACGGGACCATGCGAACGGCCATCGTCAACAGCCTTTTTGGGGATGGCTCGGCGGCGTTGTTGGTGCGGGCGGAAGAAAAAGACGAGCCGATGTTTGCCCCCAAGATTTTAGGCTTTGAAAGCCAGATGATTCCCGCAGCCATCGACGCCATGCGCTTTGATTGGGACGACGAACACGGAAAATACAGCTTCTTCCTCGACCGCGACATCCCCTACGTGGTCGGCGCCAATGCACCACGACCGGTAGGACGTTTGTTGGCTCGCTTTGGCCTGAAGAAGCGGAATATTTCCCACTGGATTGTCCACTCCGGTGGCAAAAAAGTGGTGGACGCCATCAAGTACAACCTGGGCATTACCGACTGGGATGTACGGCATACACACTCCATTTTACGGGACTACGGCAACTTGTCGTCGGGCTCCTTCCTCTTCAGCTATCGAAGGCTGATGGAAGAGGGGCGGGTACGTCGTGGAGACTACGGCATCCTGATGACCATGGGGCCCGGCTCGCAGATCGAGACCGCGCTGGTCCGCTGGTAGGTTAGACAGCAGCGATGTATGAAACCTTGCGCTACAGCGAAGCGGATGATGTCGGGACCCTGGAGTTGATCCGGCCCCGAATCAACGTGCGGCAGATCCGGGAGCTGGAAAAGGTCTGTGACTACCTGGAAGATCAGTCTTCCGTCCAGTTGTTACTCCTGCGCGGACACTCCGAAGGTATCGACTTTGGCGACTTCGACCCCAAAGAAGCCCTGGACATCCACGGCTTCAATAAATGGGAGAAGCTGGTCCACCGCTTTGAAAGCCTGGAAAAACTCACCCTCGCCGCACTGGACGGTCCCTGCCATGGTGGCGGGCTGCAGCTGGCGCTGGCCTTCGACATCCGCATCTGCTCTCCCGACGCTACCTTCGCACTCCCGGAAATCAAGCTCGGCTTCCTTCCCGGCATGTCTACGTGGCGGCTTGGAAAATTTATCGGCCTGGGACGCGCCCGGCGCCTCGCCCTGACCGGCGAACATCTCCCCGCACGGGAGGCCGAACGGCTCGGGCTCGTGGACCACGTAGACGAAAATTTGGACCAGGGCGTCGTAAGCTGGCTGAAACAGCTCCGTCCCTACCAGCCGGTGGCTGCGGCCCTGAGTCGCAGGTTGATGTTGGAAGCCTACGAAACCCCCTTTGAAGATGCCATCGGGAACTTCCTGGCCGCCCAGCACCGGGCCATCAGCCAGTCTGCCTTTCTGGAAACCCTGAAGAAGGAGCGCAAACCCTCTTGAGCCGACCTTTTGACGTGGATCCCGAGGTGATGCGCCGCATCCGCCCTATGCAATTTCGCGACGCCCCGCGGGTCGCCGAGCTGCACCTGGCGGCCATGGGCAAGAGCCTATGGGCCCAGCTGGGCATGCCCTTTCTTCAGGAGCTGTACAAAGCCCTGGTAGACTCTCCTTTTTTCCTGGGCTTTGTCTATGTGGAGGATCTGGAGGTCAAAGGCTTCATCGCCGGGACCATCGACACCAGCGCCCTGTACAACGACCTGATGAAGCGTCGGGCGATCTTCTTGGGTCCAGCTGCCCTTCTGGGCCTGATCCGACGCCCGTGGGTACTGCGTCCTTTGGCCGAGACCGCCCGCTACATGGGCAAAGCGGGCGCGGCTGAGGTCAAAGCCGAGAGCCTGTTCTGCACCTTTGTCGCCGATCTACGCGGGAAACGGGTGAGCGGACACATCAACAAGGTGCTGTTCGACGAGCTTTTGGCACGTGGTTGTACGCATGTCAAAGTGAGTACAGAGGTGGACAACGAAGGCGCCAATCGCCAACTTCAAAGCTGGGACTTTCAAGAGGCACATCGCTTCCGCTTCTACGGAAAGGACATGATCACCTACACCCTGGACCTCCAGAAATCGCCCCGGGTCCAGGCGCAGAGCCGGCACCCCGCCGTCTGAGAGACCGGCGAATTGCACTCCACCGCCGGGAAGGATAGCCCCGGCGGGCCTGGAGGGCGCTCTCATGATCTCTGTACTGTTGCTGGTTGCCTGTCCCCCCACCCTGAAGGACACCGATCCTGAGTCCGCAGCGGAGTCGAAAGTGGACTCCGAGACGGACACCGATACGGATACCGACACCGATACGGACACCGACTCCGATACCGACTCGGACACCGACAGCGACACCGACAGCGATACCGATGCAGACACCGACAGCGATGCCGACGCCGATCCCCCCGGTGTGGGCGAGCTGGTGATCACCGAATTTATGAAGAACACCTTTGTGGTGGCCGACGAAGTGGGTGAGTGGTTTGAAGTCTACAATGCCAGCAACCGGGAAATCGGCCTGAAAGGGCTGGTCTTCAAAGACGATGGCACCGACACATTTACGGTCAGCAACGGCATCAACCTCGCCGCCGGCGAGTACGCGGTGCTGGGGCTGAACAACGACGCGACCACCAATGGTGGTGTAGCGCTTACCTATGTGTACAGTGGATTCAGCCTGGGCAATGACGACGACGAGATCGTCATTCTGTCAGGATCTACCGAAATTGATCGGGTCAATTACTTGGACGGTCCCACCTGGCCGGATAGCAAAGGTTTCAGCAACAGCCTGTCCGGGCAGAGCCTGAGCGCCACCACCAACGACGACCTGAGCGCGTGGTGCCTCGCGGTGGACAGCTACGGCGCCGGGGATCACGGAAGCCCAGGTTCTGCGAACCCTCTTTGCTCCGTCGTCGCCGCTCAATAAGACATGATCGTTGGAGTGTAGGCAAAGCACTCCGCATGCTGTATGATGTTCGATAGCCCGTACGGTCCGATGGCCGTCCGATCCTCCTGAGGTGTACCTATGCGTCGTGTGCTCCCCCTGCTCCTCCTTGCTGCATGCCAGGACTACAACCTGAGTAAATACGACGAAGCCGTATTCGGCGAGGGAATGATCGAGGTCAGCCCGAATCGTTTGGAATTCGGTGGGTTGGCGGCTGGAGAGCTGGCCGTGCAGAGCTTCACGGTGACCAACATCGGCGATGGCTACCTGCAGGTGGAGCCCATCGAGATTCAGTCCAGTGCGGCCTTCACCATCACCTCGCAGAACGACAAAAGCCGGGAGCTGGCTCCCGAAAAGTCTTTCGACGTACAGGTCACCTACTCGCCTGAGTCCGAGGCCGACATGGGCCAGGCGGTGGTCAAAAGCGACGACGCGCAGAATGCCGTGGTTGCCGTTGAATTGTTGGGCGGAGAGGCCTATCCCGACCTTGTGGTCACCCCCACCTCCGTCGATTTTGGCAACGTGACGCCGGGGGAGACCGAGATCCTGATCGTAGAACTGGAAAATGTCGGCGGTGCTCCGCTTGAAATTTCCAACATCAGCCAGCCACTTTTGCCCTTCGGCGTGACCTACACGCTGCCGATCGTCCTGCAGCCGGGGGAGCAGACCAGCATCGACGTGTCTGCCGCGCCTACCGACTTTGGCAGCTTCGAGGACAAGATCACCATCGAGAGCAACGACCCGGACGGCTATGTGGACGTGCCCCTCTATGCCTCCTCGGCCAGCCAGCCCATCGCCGAGTGTACTGTCAGTCCGAACCCGGTCTCCGCCATCTACGACTCCGCCACCTTCAACGGTGCGGGCTCCTACGACCCACAGGGCCTGCCGATTACCCAGTACAATTGGAGCTTTACCTCCATTCCGAACGGATCCGCCGCGGTGATGCCCGGCAACTCCTCGCAGCCCACCCGGCGCGGCTTTACGCCCGATGTGGTCGGCGACTATGTGGCCGAGCTGGTGGTGGTGAACTCCCAGAATGTACGCTCCGAACCTTGCGAAGTTACGCTGACCGCGGAAGCCAGCTCGGACCTTTGGATCGAGATGTTCTGGCAGCACTCGGGCGACGACCAGGATCTGCACCTCGTCGCACCCGGCGGGACCTTGGTCACCACATCCGACTGCTACTACGGCAATTGTACGCTGGGCGGGCTGGACTGGGGTGTGCGGGGTGACCAGACCGACAACCCGCACCTGGACCTGGACGACATTCCCGGTGTGGGCCCGGAGAACATCAACATCCAGTCGCCCCAGAATGGCGTGTTTACCGTCTACGTCCATGACTATCCGGGCTCCGTGTACCAGCCCGCAAACGACGTGACCTTGAACATCTACCTGGGCGGTATCCTGGTGTGGACCGACACCCGCAGCGCTGTCGGCGAGGATATCTACGCTCCCTACGCCGAGATCGAGTGGCCCTCCGGCATCATCACCCCGCTGTAAGGTCGGCCGGAGCAGGGTGGGAATAAGCCCTGCGTTGTCCACACCCACAAAGGCGCGTGCCCCCCAAGCGGGGCAGGCGCCTTTTTGTTGGCGGTCTGCCCTCCACGGGACTCCCCGAAAGCGTGACTCACAACAGAGTCACGTCGGCACCCCTGCGACACCGGCCTGCGGAACAGCAGCCCCTACTTGGGCGCTTCCGTAGGAGGAGTGGCAGGATCTTGCGGAGCAGGCTGCGGCTCTGAAGGCACCGGCTCCGTGGCCTGCTGCTGCGCCGCATTTTTCTTCGCCTGTTCCATCATCTCCTGCATCGTCAACACCCGACCCGGCTCGGGCGTCGCGGGGGCCGCAGCATCCTGCTTGGCCTTTTCCATCATCTCCTGCATGGTCAGGACCCGACCCGGCTCGGTGGTGGGTGTGGCTTCCGGCGTTACCACCTCCACTTCTTTCTTCCCATCCCAGGGGAAGCTCTCGTAGACCGCTTCGCCGTTCCGCAGGTTCAAGGGGCCCGTGGAAAAGACCGGGAGATACATCAAAACCACCAGGGCACCACAGATGATGCCCAGGGTGGGCAGGATCGCACGGGCCACCTCGGCGAAGGGCTGGCGGAAGATCGCCGAGGCCACAAAGAGGTTGGTGGCCACCGGCGGTGCGATGTAGCCGATCTCCATGTTCACAACAAAAACCACACCGAAGTGGATGGGGTCGATGCCGTAGTGGTTGATCGCCACGGGCGCCAGGATGGGTGCAAAGACCAGCGTCGCGGAGATGCTGTCCATGAGCGCGCCCAGCACGATCAGGATAACATTCACCACCAACATAAACTCGAAGGCACTCAGGTGGGCATCCTCGACCCAGGAGCGGATCACCTCGGGGGCCTCCACCTCAGCCAGGAAGTCATTCAGGCCAAAGGCCAGCACCACAATCAGTACCAGGCTCCCGATGAGTGTTGCCGCTTCCACGAGGATGGAGGGCACTTTGGACCAAGGCACATCGCCATGGACCGAGCAGGAGATCAGGAGCGACGCCGCAAAGGCCACCGCACCCGCCTCGGTGGGGGTGAACACCCCCCCGTAAATGCCACCCAGCACGATCGCGGGCAGAGTCAACGACCAGGAAGCTGCTTTGAAGCTGCTCCATAGCTCGGCCCCATCAAAGGGCTTCCGCGAGCCGGGGACCGACATGCCCACCCACACCGCATAGACCGCGAGCATCCCGGCGATGAGCAAGGCAGGCATCAACCCGGCGAAGAAGAGATCAGAAGGATTGACCTTGGCATCCGAGGAGTCCACACAGATCGAGTAGATCAGCATGGTGATGGCGGGCGGGATCATGCAGCCCAGGCTACCGGCCGAGGTGATCAGGCCCACCGAAAAGCGCGACGGGTAGCCATTTTTCAGTAGTGCCGGATACATAACCGCACCGACGGCCACCAGCGTTACCGGAGAAGAGCCGGAGATCGCCGCAAAAACGATACAGGCCACAATGGACGCCACCGCCAGACCGCCGGGCAACCACCCCACAAGCGCGCCCGCAAAGTCGGTCAGGCGCTTGGCGATGCCCCCACGGGTCATGATCGATCCCGCAGAGATGAAAAAAGGAATAGAGAGAAAGACGTTTTTGGTCGTCAGGCTCTCCATTTTGGTCACGATCCGATCGAGCTGGATCACCGCATCGGTGTAGTCGGTGAAGAGCAGGAAACACAGCGCGGTCGACACGCCCACCACCACAAAAAGGCGGGGTCCGAGCGCAAGAAGGGCGACCAACGCCGCAATAAAGAGCAGGCCGCTCATGATCCTTCCTCCGTCTGAATACCGAGCTGGCGGAGCGTGTCGTCGCCGTCTTCCTTCAGCTCCCCTCTCCAGGTGCGCCACGCCTCCAGGAAGAAGCGAAAGGCCAGCGCAAAGGTGCCATAGGGAATGGCGGCCGACGCAAACCACTTGGGAATTGCCGTCCCGGAGATCACCCCCGCGGCCCCCTCGCTGGTGTTCCAGGTATGAAAATGGTCCTGCACCGAGCGCAGGGCCAGCACCAGCAGTACCACACAAAAAATGGCGGAAAGGAAATGGCCGACCGCTGCCACCTTCGGGCGCAGTGCTTCTGGCCAGATCTTGCTCCCGATATCGAGCGACAGGTGCCGACGATCATGCGCCGCCAGAGAGGCGCCCAGAAGGGACAGCCATAACAAAAGGGACAGTGCCATGGGCTGAGCCTGCACGATGCCATTGGGCATCACGACGCCAAAGAGTTTGCCCAGCGCAGTGAGCACCACCCCAAGGCCAATCCCACCGACCAGGGCATTCTTGCTGCCCCGGGTGGCCAAGGCCGCCCCGCAGACCGCCGAGAGTACCGCCGCCACCAGCACCGGCGCCAGCCAAGGCCAGCCCGCCTCTCCCACAAAGTCCAACAAAAAGGTCGGCGCTGAGTGTGGGGTGGACATGGCGCCAGCGGCCCGATGGGAAACCGCCAGGAACATGACCAACCCCATCCCCAGCAGGATCACCCACACCGCCACCTTTTCGATGCGGTACAGAAGCTCGTCGAATTGCGACAACATCAGTGGCTGCTGCGGTAGGCCTTGAGGCCGGCTTCGATCTGGGCGTACATGGTCTTCTCTCCCGACGATGCCTTGGTGGACATGTAGGTGTCACGGGCCACCTTTGCAGGCGCCTGGAAGGCCGCCAGATCGGTCGCGGTCGGCTGGTAGACCTGGATCTTCATCGACTTCAGGTTCTCCAGAAGGATAGGATCCATCGCCCGGATCTCGTCGCGCAGCTTCTGGGTCAGCGGCACCGTCTGGCCGGGCTGCAACACCCGCGCGGAAAGCAGCGCCGTCTTGACATCGGCAGGCAGGGCGTCAAACCAAGTCTTGTTGTAGACGATGGCCGCGGGCTGATACATATGCCGGGTCACGCTGAAGTACTTGGTTCCGCTGGTCCACTGGGCGGCAAAGGCGAAGAGCGGCGTGTTGTCATAGCCCTCGACCACGCCGGTCTGCAGCGAGGTGAGCACCTCGGTGGTGGGAATGGGCACCGGGGTGGCCCCAAAAGCCTTGTACATCTCGATGTGGACCGGGTTTTCCTGGCTGCGCATCTTGCGGCCCTTCATGTCGGCCGGGGTCTTGATCGGCCCAAAAGAGCTGCCGAAGCAGCGGAAGCCATTTTCGCTCCAGAAGCCCAGGACCAGGCCCTTGCTCTGGAAAGCCGCTTCCGAGCTCTTGAAGACCACATTGTCCAGAACGTGGTCTGCCTCCTTGGCATTGTTGAAGAGGAAGGGCAGCTCCATCACCGACAGGTCGGGCACCAGCGAGGCCAGTGCACCGGTGGATGCACCCACACCCTGGATCTGGCCGCGCTGCGTCTGGAGCACCGTCTCGTTTTCATCGCCGAGGACCCCGCCGATAAACAGCTTCACCTGCAATTTTCCGCCCGCGAGACGCTCCGCCTGGGTCTTGAACTCCTTCAGGCCCTCCGCCCAAGGGGATCCATCCGGCGCCACCGATGCAATCTTCAGCACATAGGCCGCCTGCTGCGCCTGAGCGGGCGAAAGGATCAACATCACAGCGGCAAAAAGGGGAATCATCAGCAGGTGAGCAACACGCATGAATACCTCAAGGGTCGGGGCTGGGTTCTACCACATTCCGCGCAATTTTGCAGACCGGAAAGGCCACCTCCGGCGGAACAGGGAGACTGGCTGGGGCGAATACACCTGGAGCCCCGCTCGCCTTCCCTACTGCTTCTTGCAGCCACCGAAGGCTACTTTGCAGGTGATACTCACACTTCCACCGGCATCTACCACCACATTTCTCACTGCGGTCTGGGTGCCATCGGTGAGCGTGATGCTGACGGTGTAGAGTCCGGGTGGCACACTACCCGGCGAGAAGCTGCCTGTGGCACCCACCACTTTTGCGCTGCTCACCTCGCCGGTGACCAGGATCTTGCCGTTGGCAGCGGCGGGCGCCGGGGCGGGCGCGGGGGCGGGCTCAGGCGCCGGGGCAGGCGCCGCCACGGGAGCGGGGGCCTTGGCGGGGGCAGGCGCGGGTGCTGCCACGGGCGCCGGTGCTTTGGCGGGAGCGGGCGCAGCGCCCGGAGCGGGTGCCTTGGCAGGGGCCGGCGCTGCTACGGGCGCCGGAGCCTTCTCGGGCGCCGGAGCGAGGCTGGGAGAAGTTGGGGCGGGGACGGCCACCGGGGCGGGAGCAGGTGCTGCCACCGGAGCGGGCGTCGGTGCAGGAGACGGAGCCGCCACGGGTGTCGGTGCAGGGGACGGAGCCGGGGCGACCACAGGCGCCGGAGCGGGCGCAGCCACCGGTGCAGAGCCCCCCTTCGAGGGCCGCTCCAGCTGGCTGATTCCCCAGATTCCACCAACCACAAGCACCACCGCCGCCGCACCGGCCACCCCCACCATACGCAGGGGGCTGCTCGCACTGGGGCGGGCGGCCGCCGCCGGGCCTTTTTCCACCAGCAAGGTGCCCGCCGTACCGTCCGGTGGCATCCGGCTGCTTTGCACCATCCCGGGCACCACCTTTTCGCACCAATCTTCGAGGGTGTCCCCGGCGATATGGCCACGGATTCGGTCCAGCGTACGCGCACATTCCTTGCCGATGGGGCGCCGTGTGGGGTCGGGAGAGAGAAGGTCCGAGATCAGCTCATGCAGCGGCGCGCTGAGCTGCTCGATCCACTCCCACTGAGGCCTCAGCGTTTTTCCCGGCGGTGTACGCTCGGGATCAGCAGCACTGGCGCCAGGGCGAAGGCCGGTCAGAAGCTCAAAGAGCATGATGCCCACGGCATACATATCGCCCGCGTGGGTATCTTCGCCCTTAAAACGCTCGGGTGACATATAGGAAAGTGTACCGAAGGTGGCATGGGTGGTCCCCACCTCACGATCGGAGAATTCTGCGCGGGCTACGCCAAAATCGAGGAGCTTTACTTCACCCGCAGCGGTGACCCGCACATTGCTGGGCTTGATGTCACGATGTACGAGGTGCAGCGCACTGCCGTCGGGACCGGTCTGGTTGTAGGCAGCATGCAGGGCACCGGCCACTTCGGCAACGATGGCCAGCGTTGCCCGAGGAGGAACCGGACCTTTTCGGAGCAGCACGCCCAGATCCACCCCCTCCACATACTCCATAATCACCGACCACTGGCCATTGAGCTGCACCAGATCGTCCACACGCACAATTGCACGGTGGTGGATCAGCGACAACATCCGCGCCTCGTCGCGCAGGCGCCCCACCAGCTCTGAGCTCACGGCACGATCCGGATTCAGGACCTTGACTGCCACTTTTTTGGGCAGACCTGCTCCCACCGTGTCCGCAAGGTACACCGCCCCGAAGGCGCCTCGCCCCAAAAGCTCCGTGACTTTGTAGCTTCTGCCGCCGTTCACGCTGCCCTCTACGATGGAAGCTTCCCATAGCGGGAAGACCCCATCAAGCATAGTATAGTCCGATGCTGCCCATGCTGCTTGCCCTGGCCTGCGGATCCCACTGGTCCTTCGTGGACGCAGATGGGGATGGCTGGACGGCGAAAATGGGAGATTGTGACGATTCACTAAGTGCAATTCACCCAGGCGCTGAGGAGCAGTGGTACGACGGTGTCGATCAGAATTGTGACGGGAATGATGCCGACCGAGACGGAGATGGCTGGGGCGCCGAGGACTGCGCCGATGATCCCGGACCGGTAGCAGGTGCTCGGGAGGGATTTCCTCCTCTTTTGGGGCAGGAGGTGTACCCTGGCGCCCCAGAGCGACCCTACGACGGTGTGGACGCCAATTGTGACGGTCAAAACGACGATGACGCGGATGGCGACGGGGTGGCCGCCGCGGCCTGGGGCGGGACCGACTGCTACGACAGCCCGGAGGATCGCTGGCCCGACCCCGCCGCCCTCGGTCCGGCTGCCGTTTTTCCTGGAGCCATCGATCTGCCTTACGATGGCACCGACGCCGACTGCGCGGGAAATTCCGACAACGATGCCGATGGAGACGGCACCGACGTCCCGGAGGACTGCAACGATACCGACCCGCAAGTCGCCCCCGGCCGCGCCGAAATCTGGTACGACGGCATCGACCAGGACTGCGACGGCAACGATGGAGACCAGGATGGAGATGGCTGGTGGGTGGCCGGCTATTCCGCACTGGCGGGGGTTCCCCTTCCCGACGGGGTGGCCGACGGGGACTGCGCCGACGATCCCGACTCGGTCCCTGAGCCCAACCCCGGCTACCAACTGCTGGCCTCCGACGTGATCTTCCCCGGTGCAGCGGATCTGCCTTACGATGGGATTGACGCGGACTGCTCCGGTGATGACGACCAGGATGGGGATGGAGACGGATTTTCCGCCGAGGTGGACTGCGACGACGCCGATGCGGCCACCTTCCCAGGTGCAACAGAACGCTGCGACGCCCGCGACAACAATTGCTCTGGCCTTGCCGACGAAGAGGGCTGCCCCTGTGCCGTCCAGCATCGGGGGAGCCAGCCCTACCTGGCCTGCGATCTGGGCACAGGCGAAAATCTGGCCGCTTCCTGCGCCACTTTTGGCTACCAGCCGGTGGGGGGGGAGGATGAGGCAGAGCTTACCTGGTTGGTCACCGCGGGCTACGCCGGTGCCTGGCTGGGCCTGGATGATCGGGCGGTGGAGGCGGATTTTCGCCGCTGGGATGGGGCGGCACCGGGCGGCACCGCCTGGGCTCCTGGCCAGCCCGACGATGCGAATGGGGGCGAGGACTGCGTGTACCTCGGCGAGGATGGGCTCTGGTACGACGGGGTCTGTAGTACGCCGCACCTCTGGCTCTGTCGCGGCTGAACGCCATCCCAAAGGCCGCTGCGCGCTTGGGCGCACCGGCCCGGAGTGGTGTTGTGACTGGCGGCTTATCTACCTGTCCTTTGCCTTTTTACTGAATGAGGCCTCATTCAGCGTCGTCACACCGCTTGGGGTACGATGGAGATGGCTTCTTCCCGTGCCCAACCACGGGCCTGCTCCCAGTTCATGCTGTTGGGCTTTTTGGGGAAGGCGGACATCTTGGCCGTCTCAAAAAAGCCTTCAAAGGTGCGGAACATGAAGCTGGTGTCGATCCAACATGCACGCATGCAGCCCTCGCAGCCCCCCACTTCGAGCAGGCGTTTTTTCTCAAATTCGCCGGATTGATAGTAGGCTTCGAAGTTGTCGTCCAGGAAGGAGATGTGCTGCTGCTCGGTGCGGTGGCAGGCGGTGAAGCTCCCGTTGGGGGCTACCGAGAAGTACAGACGACCGGCATCACAGCCTTCGGCAGGAAAGCGGCCGGTTTTCAGATACATCCGGCTTGCTTCCAGGTACGGCGTGCTGTTCAGGATCGGCCCGCCCGCCTTCTTCAGGGCGATAATCTTGTCGTAAGCCTCATCCACACGCTTCCGCACCGCATCCGGTGTATCCTGGGTATTCAAGCCCATTTCCGGCCTATACCGGATGAAGCGCGCCTCCCAATTGCGCACGCCCGCCTTCGGATCCGGCAGCAGCTCCACCGGCAGGAAGGAGATGTGGAAGCCGATGGCCTCCGCAAAGCGCACCATGTCTGGCAGTTCTTCGAGGTTTAAGTTGGAGACTACGCAGTTGATCGTCGGCAGTCCACCGCTGTCTTTGAGCAGCCCGCTCACCTGCGTCATCGTCCGTACCGCTTCCTTCCACGATCCTTCGTACTCACAGATATAGTCGAAGCGTGCCGGATAGAGGGAGTCCAGGGAAATCGAGAAGTTTTTTACACCGTACTGTACACACTTCTCCAAGCGACCCGGCGCAAGCCCCACCCCGTTGGTGAGCACCCGCACGTTCAGACCGGTGTCCACGAAGAGTTTTGCCGCTTCTTCGAGGTGTTCGGAGGCAAAGGGCTCTCCGCCACCGATGGAGACCTGCACCACCCCCAACCGCGCCATCCGCTCGGCCATCTTCCCGATCTGCGCCAGCGACAGCTCTTCTTTTTTGTTCCCGTAGCGCCAGATTCCGCACATCTTGCAGGTCAGGTTGCAGCGATGGGTAATCCCATAGTGGGCGTACACCGGCACTTTTCGGGTGACGAAGGCTTCGGCAATTCGGGCATAGCCCAGCGGATTCAGCTTCATGCGACCTTCCGTTCCTCTCTCCACCGCCGGGCGCGAGCGTACTCGACCAGTGCGGGAAGGTTGAGGTTGTAGAGGTAATTATATTCGGTCAGGGCGGACGATGTGCAGGCGGCGCAGGGATTGTCCCGCAACGTGTCAAAGGCGGCGTCGAAACCCACTTCTCGGATGTTTTTTCCGCCAAAACTGCCCACCTGAAGGGTGCAGGGCGACAGCGTTCCGTCGGCATCAATGGCGCAGTAGAGCTGCCCGGCGAGGCAGTGCAGATCCTCGTGCGGCGTGGAGTCCGTGGTCTTCCGAAAATCTTGCCAGGTCAAGAGATAGCGCAGCGTCTTTTCACTGATTCCAACGGGTCTTCCTGCAAGCCGGGCCTCCAACAGCTCGCGCAACACCCGCTGCGTCTCGGCCTGATCGGCACGCAGCCGCTCCCCGCCCTTTCCGTAGGGAGAACAGTCACCCTGGAGTACCTGGAAATTGGCAGTAAATCCGAGGGCTTCGGCCTGATCCAAGATAAAGCCAACATCGTCAATATTCCGACGGGTGAGCGCGGTCAGCGTCCACACCTCGATCCCGGCCGCCCTCGCCACTTCGATGGCCTGCAACACCTTTTTGTAGGAGCCATGCTCGCGCAGCTGGTCGTGGTTGGCGGGCCGACCGTCCAGGCTAAGCACCAATTGCCGCAGGTTTTTCAGCTCCCCGATACGCTGCGGCACCAGGTGCCCATTGCTCTCCATGCTGGTCCACATGCCGTGGCTGTGGCAACGGTCGATCAGCATGCCAATATCGGCGCGGGTCAGCGGCTCCCCACCGCCGATACTCACCCGTGTTGTACCCCGTCGGGCCAGACGATCCAGGATATCCCCCCACTCCTCCGTACTCAGCTCCTGCACCCGCTGGAGCGGGACCGCACAGTAGGCACACAGGGCGTTGCATTGGTGGGTCACCGTAAGAAGCACATGCAGGGGCACCCGATGCCCCGTCAACCGGTACCGGGCAGCTCCAAGGCTCATTTTGGCCAGGGAGGCTGCTTTCATCCCACTTCCCGGATCGCCGAGCGCAGGGACTCGGCAAGGTGCTCCAGATCTTTCTGGTCCATCCGCGGGTGTACCGGCAGATGGAGCTGCTCCGCCTTGATGACCGCAGCGTTGGCACAGGGGCGCCGGAACTCAGAGAACAGAGGATGATCGGAGCAATCGTTCATATAGCCGGTGGTGGTGTCGATGCCCCTTTTCCGCAGTGCGGTCATCAGCGCATCCCGACGGGGGTGGTGGATCACAAAGCTCATGTAGATGGGCTCGGCGCCGTCGGGGTAGCTAGGCAGGGTGATGCCCCCCACATGCGCAAGGTGTTCGTCCAGCCAGCGCCCGTTGCGGATACGTGCGCCATTCAGCTCTTCGATCCGCTGCAATTGGGTGATCCCAACGGCCGCCTGCATCGCGCGGGGGCGGCTGTGGGCGAAGGAGCCGGGCAGCGTGTCGTAGCGCAGCTCGGGTTCGCCAAAAGGCTCGTGGATAGGGTCTTTTCCCAGCATATTCCCGAGCTGGATCACCGGATGCAGTGTCCAGGGGTAGATGTAGGGATGGGTCGCAAACATCATCGCCGTTCCGACGGCAGCCTCTTTGACGTTGCGACGATTGTCGGCCGGAGTGGTGGCGTCGATGGTGCGCCGTGCGTGCTCAGCTACATCCGCACGGTCGGTGGTGATCATCGCACCGGACAGCGTGGTAATGTTCTTGGTAAGCCCAAAAGTATAGTAGGCGGCATCGCCCAGGCTGCCCACCCGCGCACCCTTGTACCGGGCACCCGTGCTCTGCGCGCAGTCTTCGATCACGATGATGTGGTGCTTTTTGGCGATGGCCCGGATGGCATCCATGTCGCAGGGGGTGCCGTAGAGGTGGGTGGGCACCACGGCGCGGGTGCGCGGGGTGATCGCGGCCTCAAAAGCAGCGGGATCGAGTACGTGGCTGGAGAGGCCGACATCGGCAAAAACCGGCCGTACCCCTCGCAAAGCCCCGATGGCGGGAATGGCAAAATAGGTGAGCCCGGGGATCACCACCTCGTCGCCCTCCCCGATGCCCATGGCCTCCAGCAGCAGGTAGAAGGCGTAGCGAGCCGAGGGCACCATCACCGCGTATTTTGCACCGATGAAGCTTGCGAAGTGCTCCTCGAACTGCCGTACTTTGGCTGCGTCCGGCTCCGCACGGAGGAGCGCCTTGGCGGAGAGCAGGGTCTCTTTGGGGGAGAAGCTGGGACTGAAGCGGGGAATACGGCCGAAGTACATGGCTTTGCTCGTAGGATATAGAAGGCTTCGCCGGGGGGCAAGCACAAGCCGGGAAAGGCGCCGGACTGGTAGCCTGCTTCGCGGTGTGGGGCGATGGGCCAGGGCTACAGGGCGGCGGGATCGGCCAAGAGCGTGATCCAGGCCAGCTCAGGGGGAGCCCGCCACCGCACCGGCGCCACACTCCAGCCTATACCACGGTTGACAAAAAGCCAGACGCCCTCCTGCTGGTACCAGGCCCAGGGGTAGTCCCCGCTGCCCTTCGGCAGAAAAAGGGGACCCACACCCGGCAAGCGCACCTGGCCGCCGTGGGTGTGCCCGGCCAGCACCAGCCGCACCCCCGGCCGGATCACCTGCGGGAAAATACCTGGAGAGTGCGTCAGAACCAGCACAGGTCTTGACGGGTCAACTTTTGAAAAACTGCGATCCACGTCGGGAATCCCCGCCAACCAGTCGTCGGTACCCACGATCTGCAGGGCGCCGAGGTCCACACTCTGGTTGTAGAGCAGCTTGATCCCGTAGCGGGCCAGCGTCGCCTCCCAGAATCGTTCGGGTGCCCCCGCCCAGTACTCCCAATTGCCCATCACGGCGTAGCTTCCCAGCCGCGCCTTGGGCAGACTTTTCAGAAAAAGATCCACGGCCGCGTCCTTCCAGCCGCGCATCAGGATGTCGCCGGTCAACACAAGCAGATCGGGGGACAGGGTGCCGATCAAGGCCACCAGCTTCTGCAGATTATCGTCGGCTTCGCGAAGATGTACGTCCGACAGGTGGAGCACCGAGATCTCTTCCTTCAACCCGGCCATTGGGAAGCGATGTCGGCTGACACCCAGCGCGTTGATCTCATTTCCCGCCGGAGGGGCCACGGGATCTTCGCTCCCCCCCGGTGCGGCCTGCGCGGCCACCCGCCCCGATGCGGGAAACATGTCGCCACGCCGCACCGCACGCATCACCCCCCGCACAAAATAGAGCCGCTGCGAAAGGCTCATTGTGTCTCGCTGAGTGCCGCCACCCGCCAGCGCCCGTCCTGCCGCACCAGACTCTTTCCTCCGCCCACCAGCTCCTCTCCCGATCGAAGAAATGGAGTTACTTCCACTCCCTTGGGAATGGGTTCGTTCGGACGCAGAATCACCAGTGCGGGCACCCGCAGCAGAGGCACCAGCTCCTCCACCACCGCGGCCGGGCCTTCGTCGGCCAGGGGCGCCTCAATGGCCTCGGGGCCCTCCAGCACCAGCACCCGCGCGCCCGCCACCTTGCAGGCACGCACGACCTGTCCCGGTTCGGGCCGCAACCTGCGAAGTTGCCATACATGCCCACAGCGCAGCCCCTCGGCCGCCCGCCGCGCCAACAGCAGCACACCCGCCTGGGTCGCCAGCTCCTCCACCACGCTGGCCATCACCTCCTCCACCAGATCATCAGGCACAACCCAGGCTACCGCCCCCTTCACCGGTAAAACCACACCAAACAACTGCATCGGTCGCGATGCGGGGGCCAGAAGCAGGCGCCAGGCCATCCACCGGCGCAGGCCCCACCACAGGCCCGCCAGCCCCAGAACCACCGCACCAAGCAGCAAAAAATTGAGCTGAAAAGGGGCTTCTTCGGTTACCTTACGCGCACCCACCAGCGGTGTGTGGTCGGGCTCGGGTGCCTGGGGACCGTCCACTTTGGGCTTATCGGGAGCCTGAAGGCTGGGATCTTCGGGCGGCGCGTCCAGCGGCGGCGGATCGGGTCGGGTATCGATCTCCACGCCCCCGGCGCCCATACGGAACACCGCTTGTAGGGATTTTTCAGCAGAATCCAGCGTAACCTGCCCACTTTTTACCGGATCCCCTTCGGCTTTGTCTGCATAGAGCGAAAGCTCAAAGGGCGCGTTGGGATCCACCGATGCCAAGGCCGCAAAAAGGTGGTCTCCGGCACGGGCGTCCGGGCCGGTGCCGGTGTCTATCAGGTCATAGGTGATTGCCTGGCTTCCCTGCTGGATTTTCACCACAGGGGTCCCGACGAAGCGGGAATAGGGATCCTCCAGGCGCACCACCATCGGCCGCCGCTCCGAAGGCGCCAACGCCGTGCCGTCGGGCATGGGCGGGCCACCGGGCTCCCCCTGCACGGCCAGGGCCGGGTTTCCGGGCTCTCCCGCTGGGGCCATGTTGGGGTGCCCCTCAGTTTCCGAAGGAGGAACCAGGGTTCCCTGATCCGGTGGGGTGGGAAGCAGGCCATCCCCGGGACTCTGCGCCAGTGCGATGGACAAAAATAGATACATCAACGCTCCGGAATCACCGCAGGCCAGTCCAGGTTGTAGTAGTCGAAACCTTCCCGCAGCTTCTGCATCACCTCCTGGCTCTCGTCGGAGTGAATCGTACGGGTTTCAATCGCCTTTTCCATCATCTCCCGGCTGGGAATGACATCGGTGGGGTTGCCCCCATGTTTGCGCGCCGCCCGGTCCAGCAGATCGGTACAGCGATCAAAGAACTCCTTCATCTCCTGGCGGGGATCCGCCTTTTCCTTGTCCGCCGGGTCCTCCGGGGTATCCTTTTCGAAGGGGTCCACCCCCGCCACATCGGCGGGCTCGTTGATCACAAAGACCAGGAGCGCGTAGAGCGTTCCTGCATTTGAGATCAATAAAAACACATTAAACGCCAAGGTCAGCTTGATCAGCCGGACGAGGCGGGGAAGATCGGGGAGCGCTGCGGGTTCAGACACGGAGCTATTGTAGCCTGCTCGGGGCGCAGAAGGGAGCCGGGCGCTGTAGCTCTCGATGCGCTACATTGCGATTTCCTGCGGAGTTGTCATGCTCTTGTCCCTGCTTTTGAGTGCCCATGCCGCCACCTGTGACATGAAGGCGCTCACCGCCAGCTTCGACGCCGCCAGTCCTGCTGGCTCGGGCAAGGTTTTTGCGGAAATGGCAGCCTGTGACCCGGCGGCTGCCAAGGCTTTTGCACCCACCGCCTTCAAGAAGATCCTGAGCGGGGAAGGCGGAGATGCAGCGTTGATCGCAGCGATTTCTATCGGCGCTCCCGAGGCCGTGCGTAGTTGGGTACTGACCCGCGAGCCGGACGAGCGCAGCTCGGCCATCAAGATGCTCGGCGCCTCCTGCGACAAGACCGGTGTGCCCGCCTTCTTTACGGGAACTGCCAAGGAAGTCGGCGATAAATTCTGGGCCGAGGGCTGGTATACCGGCCTCGCTTCGTGCCGGGATCCGGGCGTTCAGGAGCTGCTGCGGGCAGCCCTGGCCACACGCGGCGCCGATCGTGCCCGCTACTACAGCATCCTGGGAATCTTCTCGCAGAACCTGGGGAAGAACGCAATTCCCTTCCTGCGTTCTATGCTGGAGAAGGAGACCGATCCCGAAGTGGCCACCAACGTGGTCAGCGCCTTTGCCGATGCCGCGGGCAGCGATGCCGAGGCCCGCAGGGCTGCGATCGCCGCAATTGTAGAGCTGGCTCCTCGTCTTCCCGAGCAGGCCGTCAACCAGGCGCGTATCACCCTGGGCGGCTGGGGTGCCGAGGCCGAGGCCGACGCCCTGGCGGGAATTCGCTACAAGACGGTGGCTCAGGCCAACGGGACCCTGCTCTATGGCCTGATCGTCGTGGACAGCGCGACCTGCAAAAACGGGGATGTAAAGGTGGAAGTCCACGTTGCCCAGATCGCCGAGCCCGGCCGTAGCTGGCCCGACCAGGTGCAGGAGCGGGTCAAGCCCTCGGTGGAGACCCACTTCAACCTGGGCACGGCCTCCCGCTGCAAGGGCACCGGTAAGGTGGAATATCGCAGCTCCCCCGCTCCTTTCAAAGATGCCGCCGCCTTCAAGGCCTGGGTGGACGAGGAGCTGAAGGCCGTAGAAAAGAGCTTCAGCGGTGTCAAGCTGAAGCGGATCGACGAAGACCAGATTGTACTTTGAAACGAGGTTTATCATGCTGACCGTTCTGCTGATGGCGTCGATGGCCGAGGCCAAGAAGCCCAAGGCCCCTCCCCCTCCCCCCGTGGGCTGGGCGCGCGAAGAAGGTTGGAGTGGAGACTGCTACTTCCCGAAGGATCTCTCGGCGATGAACGAGGGAGATCGTCGTATGGAGCGTGGTGCAATCCTGACCGAACTCAAGAACCAATGGACCGGCGGGAAGGACGAGAACATCGTCATCGACTCCCGGATCATCGAGGATCTGGAGAACGTTCTGCTCTCCAAGCCCACCATGATCGACAGCGTGGCCCAGGGCAACCTGGAGCAGTGTAAGGCCTTCCGCCGGAGCGGGGACCTGGAGCCCTGGGTGAGCTACCTTCGTGCCCTGCCCCCGGCCCTCACCAAAGGGGACTGCACCAAGCCCTTCGGCGGGCAGCTGTTCAACTACCTGGATGTGGGTGTGGGCTGGCAGCAACCAATCCATATGTGCAAGGGGAACAAAGTACGGGTCAGCGCCACCCAGGACAAATACCGCGTGGTAGAGAACGGTCCCTGGATCACGGTGGACGGAGATCCTGCGGTGATCGCATCGGATCCTCAGTACCCCTGCAACGCGCACGAGCGTTGTTTTGCGGGTACGTTGCTGGTCAAATTTGTGACCGATGCCGGGGTGGAGGTGATCATGCCCGCCGGTGCAGAGCTGACCTACACCGCGCCCGAAAATGGCACGATGTACTTCGGGATCAATGACTACCAGTGGTATGACAACCGCTACTTCAAGAGCAGCACCATCGAAGACCGGGTGGCGCTGACGGTGGAAGCGACGAACTGAGGAAGGCTGCGGGAAGGGCTACAGGACGTGGAGGAAGGGCCGCAGGCAGGCCCTTGCCTTTTGACAGGAGCAGTCTGCAGGCATAGACCTCAAATGCTCTTTGCATGCCCTCTGTACCTTGAAGGTGCCCGCGTTTCGGCGCGGGTGAAACGGGAAGCCGGTTAAAATCCGGCGCGGCCCCCGCCACTGTAGCCGGGTACGTCCTCCGCCTGGGTGTTTTTGAACACCCCCCACTGGCTTCGGCCGGGAAGGGAACGGAGAGACGGTTGATCCGGAAGCCAGGAGACCGGCCTTTAAGGCTCATTAACCCACTGTCGGGGAGGACAGTGTGCGCCCCTGGTGTACGCTCTCTTTCCGCCTGAGAGCCTGTGCACCTGTTCTGGATCTTCGCTGCAATCGCCGCCCCGGCTGAGCCGGGCGACGAAGTTGTGGTGCAGGCGGCCGGGCCCGATCCAGGGCAGACCGCCGGAGCGGTGACGGTGCTGGGCCTGGGGCCCACCCTGCCGCCGGGCCAGGACCTGGGGAGTGTGCTGGCCCAGGCCAGCGGGACGCAGGTGCGTCGCCTGGGCGGATTGGGCAGCTTTACGGCGCTCAGCGTCCGGGGAAGCTCCCTGCGGCATGTAGAGATTTTTCTGGATGGGCTGCCGCTGAACCCCGACGGGGCTTCGGTGGTGGACCTGAGCGAGCTGCCCGCCTTCAGCTTCGCCCGTGTAGAATTGTGGAGGGGGAACGCCCCGGTTGACTTCGGATCGGCGGCCATGGGAGGGGTGGTGAACCTGGTCACCGCCGAGTCTCCGCCCCCGCCGAGCCTGCGCCTGAGTGTGGGCTCCTTTGACAGCCTGCATGCAGAAGGGCTGTGGGCGGGGCAGAAAGGACCGGTAGACGCTCTGCTTTCGGTGGACGGGCTCTCCACCCAAGGCGACTGGCGCTGGTTTGACGACCGGGGCACCGAGTTCAACCTCGCCGACGACCGGATGCGCACACGCAGCCACAACGCCACCCGGCGCCTCTCCACCCTGGGGCGGCTGCGGCTGGAAAAACCTAATTTTACGCTCAGCCTGCTGGATTCCTTCAGCAGCAGCCACCAGCAACTCCCCGGTGACGCCGCAAATCCGGCTATCAACGCCACCTTCTCCTCCGACCGAAATTTGCTGGCCCTGCGCTACGACCAGCGGCTGGGCCTGTTCCGCCTGCAGCCGGATCTCTGGTGGGTGTATCGCCAGGATCAGCTCAATGATCGGTCGGGAGAGGTCGGGGTGGGCGCCCAGTGGAGTCGCGACCAGTCGCAGACTTTGGGTGGGCAATTGCTGGCGAAGGGGCTGGTGTCGCCCTCGCTGATCGCGACGGCCAACCTGCGGCTGCGGGCGGACAGCTACCGACCCTATGACCGGCTGATCGAGGAGGCGGACGGCACCCGCAGTCGCTTTGTGGGTGCTGCGGCCTTGGCAGCCGATCTGAGGCTTTGGAAGGGGAAGATCGGCATTTTTCCGGTGGTCCAGGGTGAGTGGCTGGACGCGCGTCTTCTGGGGGAAGTACCCTATTCCGACAGCCCGGTAGCGCCCGAAGGTACGGATCAAAGCCTGGTCTTCACTCCACGTATGGGGCTATTGCTACGCCCGACTCCTTGGCTGAGCCTGAAGGGCAATGTGGGGCGCTACCTCCGTCCGCCGGATTTTTCGGAGCTTTTCGGGGACCGGGGGAATATCGTCGGGAATACACGGCTGCTGCCAGAGCAGGGCACCGCTTGGGATCTGGGCTTCCGAACGGAGTTCTGCGGGCCAAAGGCCTGGCTGACCGTAGACGGAAGCTGGTCGGAAAATCGGGCGGAAAACCTGATCGTCTATGTGCAGAATTCGCAGCAGACCCAGCAGGCGCAGAACATCGGCCAGGGCTGGATCCGCGCGGTGGAGCTGAGCCTGACGGCCGGTTTTTCCCCGTGGATCCAGGGCCAAAGCAGCCTGACCTGGATGCAGAGCCGCAACCTGCAGACCGACCCCACCTATGCCAACCGCAGCCTTCCCGGCCTGCCGGACCTGGATTTTTCGCAGTCCCTGGGCCTGAACTGGGAAGAAAAGATCAGGTTCACATACACTTTTTCGTGGACCAGTGCGAGCTGGCTGGACCCCGCCAACTACCAGCGCAGCGCCCCCCGCCCCCTCCACGGGCTGGCATTGCAGAGCCAGCCCGCTCCGGGAATGCCAACCTTCGAGGTGGAAATTCTGAACCTGCTGGACGTGCGTGGGATGGCCGTACCGCGGGACCCCCTGAGTCCCACACCGTCCCCTGAGATTGTAAAGCCCCTTACTGATTTCACCGGTTTTCCGCTGCCCGGTCGCACCATCCTGGTGGGGCTGCGCTGGACCGGGCGGAGTGTCCAATGATCCTTCTGTCTTTCCTGGCCTGTATCCCCAAGGTTCCGGACTCTGACTCCACCAAAACACCCACCGAGGACGACAGCGGTCCGGTCGCCGGTGCACAGCTGGCCATCGCGACCACCGACTACCAGACCGGCGCGCTCGCGCTCTGGGACGACGGGACCGGGCAGTTGAGCGACAGTGTGCTGTTGACCTCTGCCGACAACGCCGTGGCCGCCGCCGACGGGAAATTGTTTGTTCTGGGGCGCTCCTCTGAAAACACAGTGCGTATGTATGGCGACGATCTGGGCAGCCCCGAGGCTGAGTTCAGCACCGGTGATGCCACCAACCCCCAGGATGTGGTCTTTTGCGGTGACCGCGTCGTGGTGGCGCTGTATGAAGCCAACTATCTTACTCTCTACAGTCTTTCCGGCCAGCCCGCCGGTCAGGTGGATCTGAGCCCCTGGGACGATGGTGACGGCGAGCCCGAGGCCGACGACCTCTACCTCTCCCCGGAGGGCTTCCTCTATGTTTCTTTGAACCGCTTGAACGCCAGCTATCGTGCGGAAAGCTTGGGGCGGCTCCTGAAAGTGGACTGCAGCTCCTGGGAGGTGATCGCCGACTGGGAGGTCAGCCCGAATGCCAGCATCTACCCGGACTCCCGCCATCCCGGCCAATTCCTGATTGGCGGCGGCAACTACTTTGGCGAGGGCAGCGCGCAGGTGGAGCTGGATGGCTGGGTGCAGTCCTTCACCACCGCCACCGACACGCTGAGTGAGCCGCTCTTGAGGGAGGAGGACTACGGCGCAAACCTGGGTTTTGTAAGTAGTGAGGAAGACGGCTCCCGGGTGGTCATCTCCGACGATGGCTACCAGTGGGATGTGTCTTGCGTCGCGACCGACGGTACGCGGAGTCAGTCCCTGGGTGGCAACCTCTATGTTTCGGACGCCACTTTTGGGCCCGACGGGCTTTTGTGGTTGGCGATCCGTCCCGGCTTTGGCACCGGCAGCAGCACGGAGGGGGTGGTGGCCTTGGATCCCGCCACCTGCCATGCTGCCGAGCCGCTGGTGACCGCCCTCCCACCGAGCAGTCTGGCATGGCGTTGATTTTTCTGGCATGTGCACCGGACCCCTGTGCCGACTACTGCACGGCGGCCGAAGATTTTTTCGCCGCCTGTGTAGGCTCCGAAGGTCCGGAATGGAGCGCATCGATGGGCTACACCAACCGGGCAGACTTCAAAAATGCCTGCGCCACCTGGAGCTGGGAGCTGGCGCGTCTGGACCAGACCTCGGCCTGCAGACTCGGGCGCCTGGACAATCTGCCTTGCGACGATATTTTTCTGCTATGGGAGCTTCCATGATGCTGTTGTTGCTCTGGGCATGTACGGAGGATGCTCCCCTCCCCCCTCCGCCTGCGGCCGATCCCATCTTCTTGCGCGACGGTGCCCTACTCCCCGCCGGGAATCCGGGGAAGATCCTTGCAGATGGTCGGGTTTTGGCCGAAGGCCCCTGGGAGCAGATCCCCGCGCTCAAAGGCCTGCCCACGCCGCTAATGGCAGATTGTCGGCCGATTTTCCAGGTCACCCTGGAGGACCAGAGTCGCCTGGTGTCGCTGGGCGCCCCCGCTCCCGACGCCGCCCTGGCCTTTTCGCCCGACGGGCAGCGCCTCGCCATTGGTAGTTTTGGAGGTCTGCTGCGGATTGTGGATGGTTGGAACGGAAAGCCCCTGGTGGAGAAGAAGCTGTCCGAGGGCATGGTGAAGCAGCTCTTGTGGAGTGCGGATGGCCAGACGCTCTACTACGGCGAGCAGTCTCCAGATGCGATGGTCGTCGCCTTGGATTCGACCAGCCTCGAACAAAAATGGAGCCGGCGGTTGGCCGAGGATCTGGAGAGCAGCCCCATGCCTCCGCCGGAGGATGCCTACGGCGTCTACAACCTGCCCGGTGTCTACAGCCTCCAGCTTTTGGAGGATCAAAGCCTGTTGGTGGTCGGTGCCCACGGATGGACGCCCGCGGGCAAGGGCCGCCAGAACCGGTCCCGCCTCTACCACCTGCGCGCCGACGGTGAGCTTCTGGAAGCCTGGCCACCTTCCGGCCCTGCCGATGCGGTGATGCTCCATCCCGTGGTCTCTGGCTCTCAATTGCTGGTCTCCATTTCCCGCTCTGCCGACGGACCGGACCCCGCCGGGCTGCCCATTGGGGGCATCGCACTGTTCTCTCTGGATCCGCTGGGCATGCGCTGGGGTCGTCGTTTTGACGTCTTGAAGCCCTATTTCCAGAGCGTCTTCATCTGGGAGGGCCTGGGGCTGGGCCAGGATCGGCTGGTGGCCGGGCTCGGGGACGGTCGGGCTTTTCTGCTGGACCGCGACGGGCAGGATGTGGCGGTGCTCAGTCCGGGTGTACCGCAGCTAAGTAAAGGAGTACCCATCGCCGCTGGTGTAGGTTTTGCAACCTTGTACCAGGACAACAGCTATCTCCTCACCACAGAGACCACCATCCCCTTCGGCAGCAGCGACCCCATGGCCCGCCCCCCCGCGGCACACCCGGCCCAGAACAGCGTCCACGCCTACGACCGGGACGGCAAAAAGCTCTGGAGCCGCCAGCTGGACCACGCCCTGGTCGGCCTGCTCCCCTCCCCCGACGGGCGGGAGCTGCTGGCCGCGGCGGGCGCCCGCTCCACCGACACCCGCACCGATCTGTACGGTGCCGTGGTTCTGGAGCGTGAAAGCGGAACTATCCGCGCTCTCTGCCCCACGGAAGGTCCGGCCTTCTTCCGGCCTGCCTATGCCCCGGAGGGCCTGCGCCTTGCGGTAGCCGAAGCACCCTTTTTGAAAGAAGGGGCGGTGAGCGGCGCCTACCGGGTTACCGTGTTTCGATAGCTTACGACGTGACTCTGGAATGAGTCACGCTGACTTATCCGCTACTTTCCTTCTCTTCCTCCATCCCCACCCCAGGGCAACCAGCAACAACGCCGAACCCTCTCCGCAGCCACAGCGGGGATCAGGAGCTTCTGGTTTGCTATCCTTGGGGGTTGAATCAACAGCTCCGCTCTCCGGCGCCGAGTCCACGGGCGCACAGCGGCCCAGGGGATCGGTGACCCCCTCCCCTTTGCAGTCCACCGACAGCCACCAGGGCGAGGCCCAGGCCTGCTGGCCGTCTTCCTGGGTCAGCTGCACCCATACCGCCGTTTCCTGCGTGCCATCCCAAGGGATTTCGCAGCTTCCACTTGCATCTTCCGTGCCCGGATTGACCCGGCAGACCTCCACCGCCTCGGCATCCTCCTCGATGGGCAAGGCTACCACCCGCACCAACCCGATCACGTCGGTCCCGTGGGCCTCCCAGAATAAGGTCGGTGCCTGCGCCATGTACTGACTGCCCATCAAAACTTCCTCGCCTCCATCCTGGATGGTGGCGTGCATCAAGATCCGTGCGCCCGTCGTGGCGTAGCTGCGTCGCGCCTGCAGGGCGTCCATCAGCTCACTTCGGCCCAGGCGGGGGGCCAGAAATGCAGCTACACCCGGCGTATTGTCGTATTCCGCTACCGGGTTGGTGGCCCAGCCATTGTGGCTGTCGGATGCAGCAAGAAAGCCCATCCGATTTCCCGAATTCAGGCCGTCCACCACGCTGCCGCGCTGGCCGAAGGGCTCGATGGAGATCCCCCAGCCCGAGTACACTTCGGCGGCGCGGCGATAGGTGTTGTTGATGGAGTCGCCGGTCCAGGCAAAGGTGGTGTAGCGGGTGGCATGCGGCACGATCACCGTGCGAAAACCCTGCTGGGCCATCGTCTCTGCCCACTCATAGGGCCCCCCACCGGTGCCGAAGTCGTCGATGCCCCCCGTCGTCTCATCGCTGGCGTAGGCGGGGCGGTCCACTTCACAGCTGTCCACATAAAAATTGTGGTGGCCCGTCTGGTTATCGAAGTGGGTTCCCATCCACTCAAAACCTTGAAAATAGATAAATTGGTCGTCCACACTCTGGGTACGACATTGCTCTTTCAGGTGCTCCCAGAGGGCCACACTTTCCAGGCAGTCCGGATCGGCCTTCATCGCCTCAGTAACAAAATCCAGACCTACGATGTCGCGGGCATAGAAGATGTTCTCGTCGATAGACTCCCCATCCTCCAAATAGTCGTGACCCTGGTGTACATGAAGGTCTCCCCAAAATGTCCGAAGAGGAGGAAGTTCCTCCACTACTTCCACTGGGTTGGAGCGACCAGAGAGGGAATCCGCACTCAGAGAGATGCGGTGGACACCGGGGCTGTCAATACGGACAGAAAAGTCGTGAAAACCCTGATCATCCGGTCCAAAGGTCCAACTACCTCCCCCATAGTCCGCGCTCAGCTCCACCCGCCCCGTCCAGGTGCGCAGCGGGTTCCCACGCCGATCCATGGGTGACACTTTCACCGTAAACGGCTGCCCCACCTGCACCTGTGAGGGCACATAGACAGAGAGCCGCACCAGCTCCGGCAGCGGGAGGATGTCAAAAGTGGGGCTTTCCGCCAGCGGAAGCCATCCCCCGCCCCCCAGCTGCTCATCCACCACAAGGCTGACCTGACGCCAGGCGTGGCCGGGAAGCTGCTGGCCGCAGTCAGAATTCTCGCGGTTGTCCCCCAGGATCACCTCGATCACCTCCCCCGGCTGCAGCTGACCATCGACCAGCTCCACCAGGGTGTAGGCATTTACCAGCGAGCTACCGCCGTCGACCGAGACCGTGCGGCCCAGAAGGAGCTGAGCGCTGCCGTCGGTGGCGACGGAAATCAGCCCGCGCGACGCCTCGGGATCGGAGAAATCCTGTTCCTTTGCCGGCGTACAGGCTGTCGGATCCAGCAGAAGGTTCCCCCAGCGATTCCAGCGGACCCCGTGGAAGACCGGATCAAGAATGCGGATCTGATCCCCGACGGCCATGCCCTCGGGGCCGACCACATAGTACAGGTGGATCGCGTTCTTTTCCCCGGCGTAGAGGGGGGTATCGCCCAGAAAAGCAGTGCCCCCGCCCAGAACCAGACTGATCATTCCCAGCATAATCGCAGTCTATCCCAGAAGGGGGCGATCCGCGCCTTTGGCGGGCCGCTGGCGCGGACATCCCCTTGCAAAACTACTGACGTTCGACGATCACGAACTCTACACGCCGGTTTTTCGCTTTTCCATCGCTGCTCTTGTTGTCGGCGATGGGCCGCGCTTCGCCGAAGCCCGCAGGATCCAGGCGCTCGGCCTCGACCCCCTTGCTGACCAGGTAGGCCCGTACCGACTCGGCACGCGCCTGCGAGAGCTTGAGGTTGGCAAGATCGTTGCCATCGGAGTCCGTATGGCCTTCCACGCGGATTTTTTTGATCTCCGGGTGCGCCACCACCACCGCCGCGATCTCATTGAGCAGATCGTAGCTGCGCTGCTGGATCGTCGCCTTGCCCGCATCAAAGAAGATCACATCGTTGATGCGAATCTGGCTTGCCTCCACCACAACACGGGAGGAGTCGTCGGGACAGCCATCTTCATCGGTGACGTTGTTGTAGACCTCACGCTGGTTGGGGCACTGATCCACGGCGTCGGGAATTGCGTCGCCGTCGTTGTCCAACTCGGGGCAGCCATCCTGGTCTTCAAACTTGTCCTTATCCTCGGCGTCATAGGGACAGCGATCCACGTCGTCGGCATAGCCGTCGCCGTCGGTATCGCTGCTGTCCGGGCAGCCGTCCTCGTCCATGTAGTTGTTGACGATCTCCGCCTCGTCCGGACAGCGGTCCATGTCGTCGCCTACGCCATCTTTGTCGTTGTCGGCATCGGGACAGCCATCGTTGTCCATGTAGCCGTCGTCGTCCTCGGGATCGTCGGGGCACTTGTCCACGGCATCCTCGCGACCGTCGGCATCGTTGTCCAGCTCGGGGCAACCATCGGTATCCTGGTAGCCGTCCATATCCTCCTGGTCCTTGGGACAGCCGTCGGTGCCATCGGTGATGTCGTCCCCATCAGAGTCACGCATGGCCGGATCGAAATTCGGAATGAACTGTAGTCCCGCATACACACGTGCGTCGGGAGAACCGACGCCGGAGAGCAGGCCGAGCCCACCACCGACGTTGACCACCACCACCTCTCCCGCAAAAATCTTCGCACCCAGCAACAGCTCAGCCGGATTCTGCGAGGCACGCCCGCCATAGGACTGCCCGTGGAATTCCAGGTTGATCTCCAAGGGCGTAATGGGGTGTACACCCACCCCCAATCCGTACATTACAGAACTTCCCAGCCGCGTATCGCGTACCCGCGCTTCGTTCGTGCGCACCAGATAGCCGACGTTGGCCGCCGCGCGAATCATGTAGTCTTTGCTACGGATGGAGGCGTTGGACCACTCCACCGCCACCGTGGGGGCCAGGGTGACGTTTTTCTCCCCCAGGAAACCCGAGGCCCCCCCCGTGGGCAGACCTACCGGCACCACAATGGCAAGGCCGATGGGGAATTTGTCGCGGTCCAGGATGGCAACTTTGGGGATCAAGCGAATGTCGCCGAGACCGGCCGACGGCCCGAGCAACGGGTCCACGGTCGGATCGTTCAGCGCATCCGTGGTCCAGGCCTGCTGAGAGACCACCAGCGGAAGATCCACACTCAAGCTGGCATAGCGCGTGAAGCCCATGCCCGCCTGGATGTTGGCGGTGATCCGATGTTCCACAAAGCCGTCGCCGCTGTCCTTGGAGGCGTCGCCGCCCCCCACCGATAGGCGGTTCCCCGCCGCATCGCGAAGTACAACCGGATCATTTTCGTAGTTGATCCAGAAGCCCGCGCCCAATTGCAGGTTGGAGAGGGTGGTGGCTCCCTGGATGACCGAGTAGCCGTAGCTGTCCGCTTGCGGACGGAACAGCTCGAAGTCGATAGTCAGATCCTCGGCATTCTGGGCGAAGGCGGAGGTGGAGAGGGTGAGCAGCGCCAGCAACATGTTCTTCTTCCCTCAGGAGCGCCGACGAGAGATCAAAAGCAGCCCTACCAGCAGTCCCAAACCGGGCATCGCGTCGGGAGCCACCGCACAGAGGCCGCCACCACTCAAAATGCCGTAGGCAGCAGGGTTTTGGCAGGAGGGCAGGTCGTCCGCAAAGCCGTTGCAGTCGTTGTCCACCAGATCCCCGCAGACCTCGTCGGCATCGGGATGCACCGACCGGGCCAGCTCGTAGATGGCGGCGGCATCGTCAACCCCTTCCAGGTCGGCCTGGGAGATGTCCATACAATCTCCCATATCCTCGGTGTAGCCATCCTCATCCCTATCGGGAATATCGATGACTCCGTCGCAATCATTGTCCAGACCGTCGTCGGGATCCTCTACTACACCCGGGTGGATGGCGGGGTTGATGTCGTCGCAGTCGGTGACATTTTGCGGATCTTCGCAGTAGTTGGGATTGACCGCCGTGACCGAACCGAAGCCATCTTCGTCCACGTCGCAGAGGTCCTCAGGGTTAAAGGGAGCACCGAGAATGCCGGTCAACCCGCTGCAGTCTTCGTCCACGGCATTGTACGGGATGTCAGCTTCCCGAGGATTGATGTTGGCGTTGGCATCGTCGCAGTCGTACCAGGGATCATCCGCGATGCCATCGCCGTCCAGGTCCACCATGGCGGGACACTCGGAAAAGCTATCTCCGTCGTCGTCGATATCGTCGATGCAACCGTTGCAGTCGTCGTCCTCCCCGTCCACAATCTCCTGTACGCCGGGGTAGGTGGTGGAGTCTTCGTCGTCGCAGTCGCCGCCGACTTCGGAGTAGCCATCCCCGTCGTCATCGGTCTCGCCGTCGTCGCGCACGCCATCACAGTCGTCGTCGGTGTTGAAGCGGTCTCCCGTCCCCGCGTCGACAGCGCCCGGATATACATCCGCGTGGTCGTCTTTGCAGTCGCCCTGGGCAGGGGACCAGCCATCCCCGTCGGCATCGAGTCCGGGACTCGCGGCGCAATAGAAGGCATTGGTGACGCCATTCTGCACGCCCGGCGTCCCTTTGAGACCCGAGGGCTGGATCAGCGTGTCCGAGAGGCACCAGTTGACCGCAAAGTCATTGGCCCATTCCACCGACAGTGTATTGTCCGCCACCGACAAGGCATTGTCGCCAATGGCACCCCAGGAGGGATCCCACTTCACCTCGTCCAGCATCACCGCGCCGTCTTCGTTGTAGACCTGTACCCAGCTCTGAGGGGCGGACAGGTCAAAACGGTAGGTAGGAACACTGACATCGAAGAACTTATACTCGTAGTCCACCGGAATGTTGCCATTCCACTTGGCCACGGCGCTGTCCTGGTTCTTGCTGACCCCGAAGACGACGTAGTCGTAGGCACCCACCAGAAGTGTACCCTGGACTACAAAACTGTTCCAGTCCTGGCCGCCGTTGGTGCTGACCTGGAAGGACACCCCGGCGAGATCCTGAGTGGCGCCTGAGTTGTTGTACACCTCAAACCACTCACCGTAATACTCGGGTACCTGACCACCCGCACTGGTGTCAGCCATAAATTCCGAGAAGACAAGATCGCCCCGTGCGTCCAGTGTCGACGCCATTACCGGAGAAAAGCTGAGAAGAATGCCCAACATGGCGCCTCCGCGCGACTTCTGGGTATACACCAGAAGCGGCGCCGTTTCAAATTGCACCCTCCCTGAGCATTCGGAAGGAGCCTTCAGCGCCCGTAGTTGGCAATCCCCGGCAGCCCCGTCCATTGACCTGTCCAGGACAGGTAGGCGCCATAGATGTTGATGGCGTAGGCACAGGCCAGGGGTGCGTAGAGAACTCCGCCCAGGCCGCAGGTGATGGTCGTGAGCACCGGGAGGATCACTACACCCAAAATCCAGGTGATCCCCAAGAGAATCAGGGACTGGGTGGCGTGGTATTTGATGAACTTCGACTTATCCTGGTACATCAGGTAGATGATGACGGCCACGATGGGCCCCGGAAACAGCCAGGCCACCGTCGAAAGCATCTTGTCGTTGGAAGACGGGCTCTCGCCCCAGGTCATCGCATGCTCTTCGGCCATCACACCCTCAAGGAAATTGAATTTTGATGTCGGGTACCGGAACCGAGCCGATGCTAACCGGATTTTGCGAATAGGGCGCTGCAATATCGTCCGCGGTGCGACTGTCTCCCGTCAAATCCTGGTAGGCTTCCAGCTCGATCGCACCGTAGTCCACCGGGAAGTCTGCGGAAAATTTCCCATCTACCGGTCGGATTTTCCCCGCATAGGTGCGCCCCGCGCCACTGGTGGCATCCAGCCGGAACACGTCGATGATCACGTTGGGGGAGGTGGCACCGAGGATCTCGCCGGAAATTGCCACCTTGGGCCCCTCCGGGAAATTGAGGCCATCCCCCCCGGCCCCTGCAGAGGGCTGAGGACTGCCGGAAGCCCGGCCTCGAGCGCCCACTTCGAGGCGTAGCTCCACCGGGGCGGGCGCCGAGCCATTCAGCTGCAGCTTCAGCTCAGCGTAGGGATCCTGCTCGGAGGGGCCATCCTTCTGCGGATCCTGGAAGGCCTGGAGGATCAGGCTCTCCACCTCGGTGGGTACCTCGAAGCTGAAGGGACCCGGCCCAGATCCCAGGTTCACCGCCCCGACCCGCTTGATACCGCCCTGCGCAGCCACATCGGGCTCGCAGACGTCGATACGCACCGGCGAGGGGTCGGTGGCGATCACCGTTCCGGAAAGGGTATACTTTTCTCCACTTACATCCCGGTAGGGAGCTTCTCCCATGGGATTGGGACCCGTGGGTTTACCATCACCCGCCGGAGGAGCCGGCGTAGGCTGCCCTTCGGTGGCGTTGGGCTGCCCCTCTCCTGCCCCCCCGCCGGTGGTCGGCGCACCGCCCTCACCGTCGGCAGCACCACTTGCAGCAAAACGTGGATCCAGAGGAATATCCTCCCCAGTGACCCGCTCCAGACAGCTCATAAACAGGAGGATCGAAACCATGCCACCGTCTCCTTCAGGCCTGCTTCCAGGCTGTGCTCCGCCCGCCAACCCAGGAGTTGTTGGGCGCGCGATGTATCGAGAACTTTCCTGGGCATTCCGTCCGGGCGACGGGAATCCCAGTGGATGGTGCCGGTGTAGCTGGCAGCCGCCGCCACCGCTGTCGCGATCTGGGCGGTGCTGAGCTCGGCGCCAGTGCCGAGGTTGATGGGCGACGGTCCGGGAAGCCGCTCCAGCGCACGCACCGCGGCCGCGGCCGCATCGGGTGCGTAGAGCAGATCCCGCGTTGCTGTCCCCGTCCCCCAACAAGTCACTTCGGGCAGTTGATCGCGTTCTGCCTCCACAAAACGGCGGACCAGTGCTGCCACAATGTGGGAACGATCCGGCTCAAAATGATCCCGCGGCCCATACAGGTTGGTGGGAACCAGCACCGCGCAGCGCAGGCCGCGCTCGGCGGCGGCGGCCTCGGCCTGCACCAGCATCATCCGCTTGGCCTGACCATAGGGCCCATTGGTGGGTTCGGGCTCGCCCAGCCAGATCTCTTCCTCGCGCATGGGCTGAGTGCAGACCCGCGGGTACACACAGGCGGAAGAGATGGCCACGATAGGAATGGCATGGTTTGTGCATGCTTCCATGACATGCGCAGAGGCCAGGAGGTTCCCCAGGAATGCGGTCTCCGGGTGTTCCTTCATCCAGCCGATGCCACCCCCGACTGCCGCCGCGTGTACACATGCCTCCGGTTGATTCCGTCGGAACCAATCCTGCACGGCTGCCCGATCAGACAGCTCCAGCTCACCACGAGAGGGCCCAAGGACTTCGTGCCCGGCCGCCCGCAGCGCCATCCCCAGGTGCTGCCCGAAAAAGCCGCGTGCACCGGTGAGGAGGACCCGCATTTCAGACGTTGGAATAGGGATTACGGATGCGCACCAGCCGTAGTCCCGCCAGCAATTCGCCCAGCCCCCGATCCAGGTCCACCACGGTGGAGTAGCCCAGACCCCGAATGCGGGCGTAGCTGACCTCGTAATTGCGGCGATCTTCGTCCTTGCCGACGTCCGCAAAATAGAGGTGGAAGTCCAGCTTCTTCTGGAGCTCCCGCGCGATGTCTTCTTTGGTGAGGTTCAGCGACTCGTGCCCCACATTGAGCCGCATCCCCACGGCCCGGTCCCACACATGGTAGATATGCGAGACGACGCGGGCCATGTCATGTACATGGATAAAGGTGCGACGAAAGTGGCGTTCGTAGACCAGGAGGTAGCGATTCACCAGCGCCTGGTAGGTGAAGTCGTTGATCATCAGGTCCAGACGCAGGCGTGGGGAGAGGCCAAAGGCGGTTGCAAAACGCAAGGCCACCGAATTCTGTCGCTCCATACACAGGTGTTCGGCCTGGGTCTTGGTCTCTCCATAGAGGGAGAGCGGGTTCAGCGGCGTCTCTTCGTCGCAGATGCCCGGCACTTCGCCGTAGTTGGAGCCGGTGGAGAAGTAGACCAGACGGGTGCTGTCCTCCAGGGCGCCCAGCAGAGAGTGGATGCCGTCCACATTGGTACGACGGGCTTCCTCCGGCCACTTTTTGCAGGCCGGGTAGCCCACGATGGCGGCGAGGTTGACCACCATCTCCGCCCCCTTGGACAGCTCTTTGAGCTTCCGGCTCTCCAAGATGTCTGCTTCCACAAAGTGGAAATCCGGGTGGATGAAGTTGGGGAGCATCCCCTCCCCCCCCTGCCGGAGGTTGTCCACCACCGTGACTGCAAAGTTCTGGCTCAGCAGGTGAGGTACGAGTACCGAACCCACATAGCCGGCCCCTCCGACCACCACCACCTTCGGCTTGCCAACTCCCGGCGTGATCATCCCTTCCTCCATACATCCAACAACTCGGCCAACCGTACACCGTGTGCCGGACCAAATGCGTGTGAATTGCCGACGAAAAAGCCGCGCTCATGGATGGCATCGCTGACCGGCAACGGCACCCGCGTTTGCGCGGGCACATGGCGAAAAGCGGGCTGGCGCGCAAGATTCGAACCCGAGATGGCGCGTGTCTCCACCCCGTGGGCCTGCAAAAAAGCCTGGATCGGCGCACGTGGCCCCGCGGGCAACATGGCGAAGGCAAAGCCAGCGTGCTCTGTCCCAGGAACTTCAGGGAAAACCTGCATATCTGGCGCTGCCAAGGTCTTTGCCCAGGCAGCATGGTTGGCCCGGCGCCGCTGCACCCAGGCGTCCAAACGCCCAAGCTGCACCAGACCAAAGGCGGCCTGGATCTCAGTGGGGCGCAGGTTATAGCCCGAAGAAACAAAGAGAAAGCGAGGATCAATCTCTGGGTGAGCTGCTTCCAACGCTGCCCGATCCGAACGCTCGCGCACCCAGCCATGGGCACGCAGCGAGCGCAGGCTGTTGGCGAGATCCTCGTCGTCGCAGACCACAATCCCGCCTTCAATGGTGGTGATATGGTGCGAAAAGAAGAAGGAGAAGCTGGATGCTTCCCCAAAGCCCCCGATCCGTTTGCCCTTGTACACCGCCCCATGGGCCGCGCAGGCATCCTCCAGGATCAGCAGGCCCCCGAGTGCATCCATATCGGTGGCCTGACCCAAAAGATGGACCGCCAACGCCGCTTTGGTGCGCGGACCACGCGCCGCCGCCACCGAGGCCGGGTCCATACACAGGCTCTCCGGATGTACATCCACCATCACCGGCACCAGACCCACCTGGGCCACCGGAAAGAGCGAGGTGGACCAGGAAACCGCGGGAACCAGCACCTCGTCGCCCGGCTGCAGGCGGCCCGTCTCCACCAGCGCCGCCAACATGATCAGGTTGGCCGAGCTACCCGAGTTGACCATCACCCCAAAACGGCGCCCACACCAGGCCGCCCAGGCCGCTTCAAAGGCGCGTGTGCGCTCGCCCATGGTCAGGCGGGTGGAGAGCAGCGTCTGGATGGCACTCAGGACTTCATCCGGGCCAAAGGGCGTTACCGTCAGGGGATGGCCGGTGGTCGGGTCGTGGCTCTCCTCGGGCAGCCCCCGAAGCTCTTCCCGCACCAAACCTTCGATCAAAGACCATTTTTCCGCATTCATGGCCGACCCAGCACACGCAGGTTGGGCAGCTCGGTCGCCAGCACCTTCAGGTGATCGACGCCCACGGGCCAAGAAGCCGCCTTGCGCTCTCCTCCGATACGTTGCCCCTCTTTGGTCGGTACTTCGGTGATTTTCCAGCCCCGCTGCATGGCCCGCAGGGTGATCTGGTACTCGATGGGAAAGCGCTTCACCGAGGTATCCAGATCGATCAGCGCCTTCCGACGCAGCGCCCGGAAACCATTGATGGTATCATACACCCGATCTCCGCGATGAAAGAGACCATTAGCAATACGCGATAATGTGTCGTTCACCCTGGCACGCAGGCGGAGCAGCTCCTTGTCCTCCTCATTCACCGCCCCCGGGCCAAAACGGCGGGCAATGGCGAGGTCGGAGCCCGCCAGCAATTGATCATCCAAGCGGACGATATCGTCGGGATCCTCGTTTCCATCGGGACTGAAAAAGATCAGACGCTCGGCGGAAGAAGCCTCGGCAGCCACCCGAAAAGCCACCCCGCGGCCACGAAAGGGCTGCGGCACCGAGGGCACCCCCCGCTCCGCAAGAAATTCGATGGAACCATCGGTACTTCCTCCATCCACCGCAAAAACCTCGCGGAATTCGGATACAGGAAGGCGCGGCCAGAGAGCCCGTAGACCCTCGACCTCGTTGAGCACCAGCAACACCAGGGCAGCATCACGCATGTCTGCAGCCTACCGCATCCGCGCCCATTGCGCAGGCAAGGCTGCCAGAAGTGGAGATAGTGTACGTTGCCCGCCCGCCGCGTGCACGCCCCGAATCAGCTCTTGGGGCGGGACTGCGGCGCCCGGTGCCAGAGCAGGCCCAACAGGAGCGCGATGTCCCCCTCCGAGGACATCACCAGGCTCACCTTCCCGTCGGTGTAGGTGACCCGCAGATAGGGGCGGCTGCCGCGGGCAACGGCGATGTTGTCCATCCGGGCCGCGGCCACGGCGTCCCAGCGCTCGGCCAGCGCAATCGTCTCGGGCGCGGACTGGAGTGCGTGCAGAAGCCGTCGCTCCTCCTTCCCCGACCGGAAGATCCCCACAAAAAATCCGAGAATTCCCGTAATGACAAAAAGTGACGCAAAGGCGTAGAGCAAGCCCAGCATCGGCAGTGGCATCTGATCGATCTCAGGATCGAGCTGCAGCGGCTTCATCGCCCCCATACAACAGCCCAGGCAGAGGGTCAGCGCCGACACCCCAAACATGGCCACACGGGTCTGGACGAGGCGGCGCGCCAGGACCGCCGTTGCATTCTTCTCCTCGGCAGGCGACATCCCGACGATCTAACAAGAAATCGTCTGAGGGATCCACAAGACCGCGGAGATCGGCTACAACGCCGGGCATGGGTGGAATAACCGGGATCGTTCGTACAGGGGCCTCTTTGGAGGAGGCGGAGCGCGCCTTTATCGGCGTTGGACAACCACTCCAGGTCATCGCGGAGGGCGGCGGCTGGGGGCTGTCGGCACGGGCACGCTCCACATTGGCCCACAATGACCACTATGTGGTGGCGCTGGCCGGGCACTTTGATCGGGCGCCGGGCACCGGCCAGTCCGCCGCGCAGATCCTCCTGGATGCTTGGGAGAAATACGGGATCGATTCACTGATGCGTGTGGAGGGGGCCTGGGTGGCCGCCGTCTACGACCGTCGTCAGCAGCGCCTGCACTTGCTGCGGGATCCCTTTGGGATCCGGCGGATCTTCTTCGCGCACAAGGGCGGAAAGCTGGCTTTTTCCACCCAGGCGCGGTCGCTCTTGGATCTGCCCTGGGTGTCCAGAGAGCTGGCCCGCGAAAACCTCTCTGAATTCCTCTCTTTTCGCTATGTGCATGCGCCCCGCACGCTGCTGCGGGATGTGCAGGCTCTGCCTGCTGGGCACCATGCCGAGTTTCGGGGGAACAACCTGGATCTCCGGCCCTGGTACAACCTGAAGTACAGCCCTCCCTACGCAAGAATGCCCGAAGATCCTGCCAACCTGGAGGAGCTAGAGCGGCGGATGAACCGCTCCGTCGCCGCACGGGCCTCGGGCAAGGAGCGGATCGGCGTTTTCCTGTCGGGCGGACTGGACTCCTCCGCGATCACTGCACTGGCATCTCGCCTGGGGAAAGTGTACACTTTTACGGTGGGCGTGCAGGATGCCGATGACGACGAAGTGCCCTATGCGGGACGGGTCGCCAACCTGCTCCACACCCAGCACGAGGTGGTGCGGGTCTCTCCGGTCACCTACCAGGAGTCCTTTGAGCGGCTTGTGGAAGGTTTTGATTTTCCGGTGACCGATCCGGCGGCGATCCCCCAGTATCTTCTTGCCAAAGCTGCCAAAAACAGCGTGGACGTGATCCTGGCGGGGGACGGGGGAGACGAGATTTTTGGCGGACGGATGGTGGGCACGGTCGCTGCCCAGCTCCGCATATCGACCTTGCTGACAAAAATGCCTGGACCAGCGCGACGGATCGCTGCTGGCTTCTTCGGAAAACAACGGCCAGAGCTGAATGAACCGACCATTCCCGTGGGCTTGGCGCGACGAATCGGCGGTCTTCAGATTTTTGACCGGGAGGCGCGCGCCACGCTGATCCGCGATCCGGGCTGGGTGCGGCCAGGCATCCGAAGATCCTGTTTGGAACCCTTCTATCGCGAAGTGGTCAGCGATCCGATCAACGAGATCCTACATGCCTGGCTGCGCGGACGAATGGCCGAGGATGCCCTGGCGCGCTCCGGGGCGGCCGCCGCGCTTTCCGGACTGGCCCTGCGCGAGCCGCTGCTGGACCGCGACTTGGTCAGCTTCTGCGCCGGACTTCCGGGCTCCTGGAAGGTGAGAAATGGCGGCCCGGGCGGTGCGGTGACCAAGTGGCCACTGCGCGAGATGTTGCGGCCGGTGTTGGGGCGCGCGTTGGTAAATCGTCCCAAGCGGGTACTACCCGGTCCGTGGAGACGCTGGTTTGAAGGTCCCCTTAAATCCTTCAAAGAGGAACAGGCAGCACGGCTGCGACAGGACCAGCTCCACCTCTTCCTGCCCGGGGCCGTGGACAGCCTGTTGGCCCGGATGGCCGAGCCCGGCACCGATGTCAAAGTATGGACGCTGATCTTCCTGGACGCCTGGCTGCGGGAAATCCGGGCGGTGTAACTGGTAAGAAAGACTACACTTTCACCCAAGGGGACGCGTTCCGGTCGCTCCATGCCGGGATACAGCGCCCGACCGACGGAGCCCGTTTGAGCAGCCCGCCCCCCCTATACGCCGAGGTCCAACGCCGCCTGGAGCTTTTTATCCGGGATCGGGGTCTGAAACAGACCCGCCAACGCGACGAGATCCTCGAAGTTTTCCTGGGGGCAGAGTCGCACCTGTCGGTGGAGGAGCTGCTGCGGTTGGTACAGGTCCGGATGCCCGGCGTCGGGCATGCCACGGTGTACCGCACCATGAAATTGCTGGTCGATGCAGGGATTGCCCACGAGCAGCAGTTCCGCGACGGGCAGCTGCGCTACGAGCCGGTGATCCCCAACGAGCACCACGACCACCTGATCTGCTTGGACTGCAAGCGAATCTTTGAGTTTGAAGACCCGGTTATCGAGGATCGACAATCGCAAGTGGCGACCCGCCACGGACTTCGGCTTCGCAGTCACCGCCACGAGATCTACGGCAGCTGCAGCAGCCCGGAAAACTGTCCCCACCGGCCTGCACCCCCTTGAGCACTCACCGACGAGGCTATGGCTCCCGAGGTGGATCGGTGATCACCGGTACTTCGTCGTGAAGCACGGACTGTAGAAAGCCCTGGATCGCCGCCTTTCCCTGCACACTTTCATGCAGGCTGGAGTGGTCGGCAGGCTCCCACGCTCCGTCTGGGTTCATCTGCACCGTCCCCATCTGCAGGAGTCCTGCCGTACCGCCCCCCTCCAGATTCCCGCTCAAGGGAGCATCCACGAAGGGAATTTCCGCACTTTCCCACACCTGCGTTCCGACACCGGAGAGGCCCAGGCCCCGCACCAGGGCATCGTTGCTGCTGTTGGGAACGATCTGATCATCGTGTGCCAACATCACCAGGGTGCTTGGAGGAGAACGTTCATCCAAGCGTTCCTCCAAAACATAGTGCCCCCAGATCATCGGATCGGCGGCATCGATCACCGTCTGCAGCACGGGGAAGAAGCGGTCCACCTCCCCGTCGCCCAGACCCGGCGGGCGCATCAGGTCCACGAGTACCCCAAAAGAGGCGGACTCCTGGATGATCGAGGAGATCCGGCCGCCGCCCACCACCAGGGCCGCCCCGTTCATCCGTGGACTCAGCGCCAGCGGCTCCGGTCCCATGATCGCGCCCAGGCTCACCCCCACATAGCCCAGATGCGACGCATCCAGATCCACAGCCCCATCGCCATCCACATCCATCCCCCCCTCCACCGCACGGATCACCTGGAGCTTGTCCCAGGAACTTTGACGGAAATTATCCCGAAGGCGAAGGGCATTCAGTCCGGGCGGATCCATCGTGATCGCAAAGATCATAAAGTCTTCGATCAGGGAGATGTCCGGCACGGTGCGACCGGGATGATCACCGTGCTCCACGGCGTCTACCGCCACCACCGCCACTCCCTGCTCCCAGGTCTGGTCGGCCAGCACATCACACTGGCCCCGCCCGCCGCCCAGACCATGGCCGCACAGCAGGGTGGGATAGGGTGCGGTCCCGACGCTCGGTAGCCACACCCGTACCGGGAGATCGTAGCTTCCCAACGGCGCTCCATCGCTGTCCATGGGGACGATATGATCCGCGGCGCGATAGTCTTGCACCGTCAAGAGTCCGTCGCAGGTTCGGTAGTGTTCGCCGGGACTGCACGTCATGGGGGCAGAGAGTGTGTAGTCCCGTGCCGCCACATCCGCCGCAACGGCGCGCCCGAGGTGTGTTGCAGACTGGGTGGTAAAAACCGTCATCCCTGCAACGTTTTCTGGGGCCACATCCATCTCAGCCAGAAGCTGCTGGTAGCGATCCGCGGCAGGGGCCGGATCCGCGACGGAGGGATCCAGGAGGCGACGGGTATAGGGAGAGGGGGCCACACAGCGTTCGCTCTGGGGATCGGTGAGGTAGACCAGGGTAGCGGTGCTGGCCTCCGGCAATGGGAAGTAGGGGCGTACCAACAGGGTTTGTCCGCCATCTGTCGTACGAATTTCCAGCGGCCAGTCACGACCATCCGCACGAAGGCGCAGTTGCTCGGGGCGAAGCTCGGGCAGGACATTGTTTGCACGCAGGAAAATACCGGCGGTCAGACCCCAGCCATCAAGCGTAGAAAGATCGTCGAAGATCCCCACAAAATTGTCGGGAAAGGCCTGCAACATCGGGGTATCCTCCACCCGAAGTGCGATGCGCTTCCCGGTGGGTGTGTCGGCCTCTTCCATCCAAAAATCGTCGGGAAATGCGGTCAACTCGCCATCCGGCGCCGGATCATAGAGCATGGCCACGGGGCCATCGCAAAAAGGGACCGGTTCGGAAGCGTCAGGAGCACAGGCCAGAAGGAAGAGCCACATCCCAGGATGGTACCGCTCCTCAGCCGGAAAGGCCAGCCTCAGAATTCCGTGCCCGGCGAGGGGAACAGCTCCCACTGAGCTTCCAGCTCGGGCAGATCTTCGGGGGTCAGGGTGACATTCGACTGGGTGACGGTGGTGGTGGGCCCCGGGGGGGTGCCGCCGCAGATCACGGCGCGCGAGAAGTGCTCGCGGCCTTTGTCGAGAGCAACCATGATCTTCCGGAACTCCAGATCCGAATGTGCGCTGTCGCTCGCGGCCAATGCCGCATTAAAGTCGTTCGAGGCGGTCTTGGCCACATCCCGCAGCGTCCGCACCGGTGCGAGGGCGGTGGTCAGGCAGCGCACCAGCTCGGCCTTACCGCTCAGCTGGGCGTCCTTGATCATGCGGTCCCCGGAAGCGACCATGTCGTCCAGCTCCGCCAGGGCTGCCCGCACCAGCTCCAGCCGGTCCGAAAGCGAAAGTTCCGAGGAAAAAATATCAAGCTGGCCAGAATCCTGAGCAAAAGCCTGAAGCTCGGAAAATCCGACCGCCAGTCCCAGGATCCAGAACCACCTACGCATGGCTCACCTTAGCCCGGTTCCCCACCCTCAGCCCCAAAAAGAAGACCCCAACCGGCAAAGGCCGGATGGGGCCGCTTGAAAGCACAGGATCAGAGCTGCTGGCTGTAGTACTCGACGATGGCCTGCGGATTGCACTCGAAGGGCAGATCCTCGCGCTCGGGCCGGATCACCATCTTTCCAGAGAAGGTGGCAGGATCAAACTGGAGGTAGCCCGGGGTGACCCGGCTTGCAGCGTGCTCGAGGCGCTCGGCCACGAAGCTCTTCTGGCGGACCTTGGTGTGCACCGCAACCACATCGCCGGGCTTGACCTGGGCGTTGGGGCGGTCGGTACGCACGCCGTTGATGGTCACATGGCCATGGACCACCATCTGGCGGGCCGAGGGAATGGTGCGGGCCAGACCCAGACGCCAGACCACGTTGTCCACGCGGCTTTCGAGCAGGGTGATCAGGTTGCGACCGGTCGCACCCTTCAGACGGGCCGCTTCCACCATGTAGCGGCGGAACTGCTTTTCCTGGATGCCGTAGTGGAAGCGAAGCTTCTGCTTCTCTACCATACGCTCCTTGAAGTTCGACATCTTGCCCTTGCGACGGGCGCCATGCTGGCCAGGGGGAAAGGGGCGCTTGAGGTCAGACTCGCTCGTCAGACCCGGCAGAATGACTCCGAGTGTGCGACAAACCTTCAGCCGGGGTCCACGGTAACGTGCCATAAAAGGAGGCTCCTTCAAAAACATCCGCACGGGGCGGAATAGAGGTATATCTTCTCCGGGCCTGGACCCGGCGGCCATGAGGGCTAACGGGTTCAGAGTGGAGAAGCAAGGGCGCTTGATGCCCCTGAGCGGCGGAAAAGAAAAAAGAAGCGGGCGCCCGAAGGGCGCCCGCTCTCAGACAACGCTGAAAATCAAGCCAGAATCTTCTGAAGCTGCATAGCGAGCCCCTGGGAGCCCTTCACCTTCAGCTTGCCGGTCATGAACAGGCCCATGGCCGCGCCGGGGTTGGCGAGGATCTTCTCCCAGTTGGACTTGGAGACGGTCAGGGTACAGCCGGGGGCATCGCCCGCGCCTTCTTTCACACCCGCAGATTCGGGCGTCTTCAGATCCAAGGTCCACTGCTTCCAGGGAGTCTTGCCATCTTCCTCGACGATGTCGAACACGATGCTGTTCTTGATGCTGCCCTGAAGTTCCGGCTTACCAGCCACCTTCTTGGGAAGAAAATCGCTGAAGAAGCCGAGAGTCTTGTCGCTTTCGTCTGCCATAGAAGCTCCCTGATGAGGGCGGCAGTCTATCGCGCTCGGCGGCTTCCTGGCAAGTGATCCAGCCAAGACTCCAAACTCAGACGTTCTCCCAGACGGTCGGGCCAGTCATCCTCCCCTTGAACCTGGGTTTCCATGCGGCGCTCCCCCGCAGTCCGTAGCGCAAACAGGCGAAAGCCCCAGCTACCGCCAAAGCGCAGCACCAGAAGATCGAGAATTTCGGCCGCCTCCCAGCGATCCGGGCCACGGACAGTCCCCTGCCCCCCCGCAATGGCCGCCCGTGCCGCGTCCTCTACCCAAAGGGGGAAGGTAGCGGGGAGACCACGGCGTACCCGCACCCCCTCCCCCTCCCGGAGGCGCCGAATGATCGGCCAGATCACCATGTCCTCCTTCCCGAACAAGGGCGGCAGCCTCAGCACCCGGCGCCCGGCCGTCACCCGCACAAAGTGGTCGATGCCCGGCTCTCCTCCCCCCGCGGGTCCACAGATCTGCACCGTCGATCCTGCACGATCCAGGCGTTCCAGCAGCCGTGGCAACAACTCACCCCAGAGCTGTACGCCACTCTCCGCCGGAGCTGGCCCCAAGGCAATAAAAACCTTCTGTCCCGCCGAAAACTCTACCGTGTCGTCCAGACGCCGCCAGAGACCAGGATGGGATCGTGGATTCCGCGAGCAGACCACCACCGGTCCTTGCGGTGCGAGCTGGCGCGCAATCGCCGCCCCCAAAAGCCCACCGCCCAAGACCAAAACCGGCGCCTCAGACACCCAAGCGATCCATCAGCGGCAGAAAATACTCCCGCGACACCCGGAAGGCGCCCAGCTCCCCCTCCCGCCAGCCATGCCAGTCCGAGCCCCCGGTTGGCACCAGCTTGAAGCGACAGGCCAGCGCCTTCAGACCATTGCGCACGTTTTTTGCCAATAGAGGTCGATCCAGCTCCAGTCCTACCAAGCCTGCCCGCACCAGATCCGGCAGAAAATTCTGGGCGTCCACCAGCCCCGGGTGTGCCCAGACCGGTACCCCGCCCGCAGCCCGCGCCGCCGCGATGGCGTCCACATAGGTCACTTCCAGCGGAGGCAGGATTTTTGCCAACATCGGCCAGACCTGGCCTGGAAGTTGCACCTTTCCACAACGCTGCAAGAGTCCCGCAAGGTGTTGACGTGTCAAGCTCCTACGTCCGGCGAGCGCATCCTCATCCGCACGATCGGGCAGACCCAAGGCTTCGGCCCCCTTGTCAAAACGCCAGGCACGCCAGCGGGCACGCTCCCGCAGCCACTCCTGGTAGTCCTCCGGCATGGGGCCGGGGAAGTAGACCAGGAGGTGCAGCTCTCGCCCTTCATGGACACCCGACACTTCTGTAGCGGCGACTACACGGATTTTTTCACCGGGCTGCACCCCTGCAGGCAGGGCCGATGGCAGGTCGTGATCGGTGAGCGCGATCAGGTCCAGCCCCCCCCACAATGGCCCGGCGCAGCAGCTCTTCGGGGGGGTGCCGACCATCCGAGCGGGCGGAGTGCATATGAAAATCTACGTTCACCCTTTGTTCTCCCAGGCGGACAACGCCGCTTCCACCAAATCCCGGGGCGCGTCAATCTCCAGGATCTTGCTGCGTCCGCTGCTCCCGATCTTCACACGCACCGCCCGTTTGGGAAGGCCCAGCACCTGTCGGGCGATAAATTCACAGAGGTGATCATTGGCTTTTCCATCCACCGGCGGAGCGGCCACCTGCACCTTCCAGCCCTCGCCCTCCCGGAAAAGCCCGTCCTTCCGCGCCCCCGGAGCCACCCGGACGGCCAGGGTACAGGATGCCTCAGCGCTGGAATTGCTCAACTTCATCCAACACCTGTTTCCCCAGCTCCAACAGCGCACGCAGCTGGGTGATGTGGGTGAAGCGCGCAGACTTCAGGCGCACCAGCTGCTCCTGGAGCTGGCGTTGTTCCTCGTGCGCGACGGCAAGAATCCGCTCAGATTCCAGCCTTGCCTCGCCCACCAACAAATCCGCCTCCCGACGAGCCTGCGCTTCGGTGTCTACGGCAATACGACGGGCCATCACCAGGGTCTCCCGCACTTCTTCCTGCTCCTGGCGCAACAGGGCGATCTCGGCATCCTTGATGCGAAGATCCTCGCGGATACGATGGGCCTCGGCCCGATCGGCCTCCCAAGCTTCGCGGACTTTGTCCAAAAAATCCTGGACATCTTCGGAGTCATAGCCTGCCCGGCGTGCGGGCTGGAACTGCTTCTGGAGGACGTCGAGGGGAGTCAGGGGCATCGGGGTGGGCTCCAGCGAAGGCGGGATCCTAACATGAAGGGGCTGCCCCTTCGGCCTTCAGCGCCAGATCTCCCCATTCTTCACGGTAAAGGCGATTTTTGCACTATTGTGGATGTCGGCCAGGGGATCGGCATCCAGCACCACCAGATCGGCAAGATTCCCGGCGCGAAGACTGCCGAGCTGATCCTCCAAGCCCAGATAGCGGGCCCCGTCCAAGGTGGCCGCCCGCAGCGCCTCCAGCGGCTCCATGGCGCCTGCCCCGCCGGGGCCGGTGGCCCCCGCCAAGGCCCACAGCTCCCAATGCACACCAAGGCCCTGGAGCTGCCCATGCGCCCCAAGGGTAATCAGCGCCCCGGCCTCCTGCATCGCCGCCACATCGCGGGCGGTCTGCTGGAAGGCCCAGTCGCCATCCTGAGCCATCAAAAAGGGCCGCCATGCGCGGGCATCCAGCTCCCGACGCGGGTAGTGGCGCAAAAGTCTTGCATCGTCAATAGGATTCATATGCTGGTAGAACCAGTTTTCTCCCATGATCCCGTTGTAGGTGACCAACAAAGTAGGCGAGTTTGCCGTGCCCCAGCTCCCCGGACTGCGGCTGCCCGCCACAAAGCTGCGCACATCGGCATAGATGCCGGGGCCGGGCATGGTGTGCTCTACACCCTGAAAACCATCGGCATACATCGTCAGGTTTTGCCAGAGATCCCCTCCCCCTTCGCTGACACAGAGCATCTTTTCTTCACGACAAGCCTGTGCATACCACTGGCGACGCTCCCGCTGGCCCTGCTGGTAGATCTTCGCGGAGTGCGCGCCCACCATTTTCAGGCGTTGGAGGTGCTGTTGTGCCGTCTCGCGGCCCGGTGTCTCTGCGCCCTGGTTGGACAGGGCACCGTAGAGTACGAAGCCGGTGGAGTAGACCCGGGGCCCCACTTCCAAGCCTGCCTCTACACGCTCTGCCTGCGTAAAGACCAGGTCTGTGGATGCAGATGGGTCATGAACCGTCGTGACGCCAAAGTCCAAGGCAGTCTGGTAGCGCCACTCCTGCTCCGGAAGTACGTCGCCCGCAGTGTAGTGGAGGTGGGCGTGGACATCGATCAGGCCAGGAATAACGGTTTTTCCTGTACAGTCGATGATCTGAGCGTCGGCAGGCACGGGCACATTGATGCCGACGATCCGATCCTGCTGGATCAGCAGGGTGGCATCGGAGAGAACTTCTGTTCCTTCCATGGTAATCAGCCGCGCATGGGTCAGCGCCAGGCTGCCGCTGGGGCGGGCCCGGGGCAGTCCCAGGTCCAGGGGGCTCTGCTTCAGACCCTCCGCCACCACCCCCTCTTCAGGAACGGTAATATGGCTTACAGGAAGCACCGAGCGGGTGGGCCCTTCCATCCAGGCGAGCGCCTTGCCGTCCGGAGTCCAGGAGAGCCAGTCCCCCACGGTCTCGGTCAGGGGTTGTACAGGAAGATCCCCAATCTTTGCGACCACGGGTGCGTCGGGAAACGCCGTCAAGTAGGCACGGTGTTTGGACTTGTAGGCGACCCAGCGAAAGTCTGGGGAAGGAACCACCTCCTCGGCCGCATCAAAGAGAATATGTTCACGACGATCAGTGCCGTCCAGGCTGTAGGAGACCAGAAGGGTCTCCTCGGGGGCTCGGGGCTCGGTAGCACGATCTTCGAGGAGGTAGACCCGATCCTGGTGGAGGAAGAGGCGCGGCGCGCGCACCCCGCTGCCCCGGTTGGCGACCGCCTTGACGTAGTGTGGCTCCCCCCAGCCTTTTTTGCTGCGCTGGAGGCTCAGAATTTCATAGAGTGGCTCGTTCCCCAGATCGGCGGAGCTGCCGCCGCCGGGTCCACGGAGCACCACCAGCCGCTGGCCGTCGGCGCTCCAGGCCGGGTTCAGAAGTTGTCCCTGGATGGGGAGGACTTCATCTTTACCGGCCTTCCCCTTCGAAAAAGCCGTAATGTGCAGCGCGCCACCCTCCGTGTCGCTCCAGGAGGTCCAGGCCAGGCTGCGGCCATCTGGACTCCAGGCCGGGCTGTAGCCGGTGCCTGGAGAAAGGCGGGAAAATCCAGCCTCAGGGCTGCCTGTCCACAGAAGGCCCATCGCGGAGAGGGCCAGGCTTCCGTCGGGCGCCTGCACCGGCCAGCGTAGCACCTTGGCCTGCACCTGGTCGGGGACGGGAATGGGGCTGCGTGCCACGTCGTGAAGGGTCCAATCGCCCTTGACATGAAAAGGGATTTCCGCACGGCTGCCATCGGTGGGGTTCAGCTTCCAGAGCTTTCCCTGCGACCAAAGCAGGATCCGCTCCGGCTGAGACCAGTCCATCCGCGGGTAGATGCCGTGCAGGGCAAAGCCCTCGAACTGATCCTCGTCCAACCAGTCGGCGATCACCTGGCGCTTGCCGGTCGCCAGCTCCATGACTTCGAGGAGGGTTTTGCTGCGATCCCTGGACACAAAGGCCAGCTGCTTCCCATCGGGAGAGAGCAAAGGGCGGGCGGCACTGCCGGCGCCGTAGATCTGCGGCCGCTCCTCGCCGGTGTGGCGATCCATACGGATCACACTCCACAATCCTGCAACCGGGTTGTCGTTGTACTCAAAACGGCCCGCGCGGTCGGAAAACCACAAAAAGTCAGGACCTACCACCAGCTCTCCGGCATGGGGGTGGTTGTCCTTGCTGGTCAGCGCGATGCCCTTGCCACCCTCCAGGTGGTACTTCCAGATCTCGGTGACGCCGATGGAGCGGGTGTCCACCGTCCGACGACGGGCGTAGATCCAGTCTCCTTTGGGATCCCAGACCGGATCAGTCAGCCGCGCGTCGCCCTCTTTGGCAAGTGGGCGGGGGTTCTGCCCGTCGGCGTCCATGATCCAGATCTGCTCGTTGCCAGACCGGTCCGAGGTGAAGGCAATCTTGCTTCCATCCGGCGAAAAGGCCGGCTCCCCGTCCCAGGCAGCGCCCGATGTGATCCGGCGTGCCTCTCCCCCTTCCACCGGAAGGGACCATAGATCCCCTAAAAGATCAAAGAGGATCTGGTTGCCGTGGACGGTCAGGCTCATCCATGTGCCCTCCCGCACGTCGATGGAGACGGTGTGGGTTGGACCATGCGGATCATCTACCTTCCAAGGCGCTTTTTCAGGAAGCGCCTCGGCGGCAAGAGCGACGGTTAGCGGGAGGAGGAAGAACGGGATCCAGCGCATGCCCGCCGCTAACTGATGGGGCGGGCGAAGTCATCCGAAGCTGGAAACTACTGCGCGGCGTATACCTTAGCGCCCGCCTCGCCGGTGCAGCTATGGCAGGAATTGCAGGCTCCGGTACTGACCGCGTCGGTCATCGTCTCAATGCCCGCGGTGCTCTCCACCTCCACCTGGATCGGGAAGGAGATCGCCTGGGACATCTCAAAATTCCCAGCGATGCTGGTGACCTCCTCAAAAACCGCACCGGTGGCGTCGGTGATCCGAACGGTCACCCCGCGTGCCCCCTGCTCACCCCAACGGTTGGTGAACACCGTACCCGCGGCCTGGAAGGGAGGTGCCTCCCGGTCGCCCCCCCGACTGTGGCAAGAGATGCAGTCCGCACCTGGGAGCATGTTGATCCCCTCCCCACCACAGGTTCCGGGCGAGCAAGACTCATTGTCGGTATTGCAGGATTTGCCCGCACTGGTGTCCACCGAGCCGCTGTCGTCATGCCCGGTGGGAGTGGAATCTTTGAGGGTGCCGCCTGTACAGGCAAGGAAGAGAAGAAAGATCATGGAGCGCCTCGTGTGCGACCCCACTATGCCCTCAGATTCTCCTGACTGCCACGATTTTGTGACCTACCTTACTCAGCCTTGGTTCCGTCCGCGCAGAGCACCCGCACATGCAAATGCCCGGTATGGCCCGGTGCGTGGCGTACAACGCCGGACAACTCCCAAGAGCCGCGGCTTCCTTCGTCGGGGAAGATACGCGCCACTTCTGCGGGCGTAAGCAGGCCGGTACGCAAGGTGTACGCCATCAGGCGATTGATATGCCCACGATCCAAGAGGACCATGTCCACCAGACCGGTCTCCAGCATCGCGGAGATCAGCGCCCAGTTGGCCTCTACATCAAACTCATCAGGATACAGGTCCGTAAATCCGCGAGGGCTCTGCCATCCTCCCGTGCGGAAGATCCCCACGTCCGCATCCACACCGCCCCGGTGGCTCTTATGGCCCTCCAAAACACCGCCGTGCTGCTGGGAGATGTCTCCGATGATCAGCTTGGAAGCCTCCGGCATCAGCCAGCGCATATGCCGCGATGTCTCTACCAGCAGCTCCACCATCTCCGGGGTACCCCATGCCGAACCCGGGGCGACACGCTCATAAAACAGTGGCAGATCCGGGAGTTGTACGCCATCCTGAAGGTATTGGCTGGAGCAGCCCACCTTGGCAGCGGTGTCTGCAGTGTCCACCGGCCCCGCGCCCGAGGGGACGACGGGGAAGCCCTCCAGAGAGGGACCAAAGCCAGCGGCGGCTGCAGTAAGGAGAGTAGCCAGAAGCACCATGACGCTCCGCGAAGACCTGCATCCTACTCCCCCCGACGCGCAGTGCAAGCGCGGGGGTGCGTAGGAATCTACGCACCGGAGGAGCGGTCTGCCCTCCTGTGGCCCTTCTCACCCCCTTTTAGAGCAGCCCAGTTGACACGTCAACCCATGTCGAAAAGTTGTCAAAATGCTTTTCGGAGACCGGAGCGCCCCGATGGCGCACAGGCTCCACCCCTGCTTCCATACGGCGGTCTTACGCAGTCCGAGCATAAAATCTTTTGCGACGCACCTCCTTTTCGGCCTGAGTGGGGCGCGTCAAAAAACGAAGGCCCGCCTCCAGCGGAGGCGGGCCTTCCATCTACTATCTTTAGAGGTGCTACGCCTGCTCTTCCTGAGATCCCAGCGGGGACTCCGCTTCTTCGGTCACCTCTTCCGGGGTTTCCTCGGAGGCGCCACCTGACGCGGCCTCGACCCCTTCGGCAGGCCCGTCCTCCGCACCGGCCGCCGCGACCTCCCCTTCTGGGGCAGGTGCAGCGGTTTCCGAATTCCCCGCATCTTCCGCAGCCTTGTCGCCCCCTTTCCGGCGGCGCACCGTCCGCGATCCCGACCGGGGCTGGGGCTCGGTCGGGGCAGGAATACCCGAGGCCTCAGCCTGCTTCTGCAGCTCGATGGCGGCACCGCTGGTGATCAACACCTGCATACGTTTGAGCGCTGCATCATAGACCAGACGCGCGGCAGAATCCTTGGGAGAACGCTCCAAAGCCCGCTGGTAGTCCTGATCTGCGTTGAAGATGTGGCCCTGAGCCTCATACATCTGGCCGCGTACAAAGAAGGCCTGGTGGCAGGAGGGCTCCATCCGGATGGCCTTGTCCAGATGACCGGTTGCATCTGCCCAATTGGCGCGACGTACCGCAATACGGGCGCGCTCTACCCAGGGCATCGCCGCCCGCTCGTCCAGCTTGCTGGCCTGCTTCAGGAGCCAGTCCGCCTGATCCAGATCGCCCTCTGGCTTGGCCAGCGTGATCCGCGCCAGGTAGATGTGCGCCATGTAGTTCCGCTTGTCCCGCTCCACCGAGGAGCGCAGCAGCTCTTCGGCCTCGGTCTGACGCTCGGGAACCCCACGCTCCACCAGCAGAGCCCCGAAGCGGGCCATATGCAGGCCACTCTCGGGATCCAGGCGGCGCGCCTCCTCCAAGGCCTGCTCCGCGAGGTCAAAGGCCCCGCGCTGCAGGTAGATCTCGCCGAGGATGCCGTAGGTGTCGGGCATCATCGGCTCCAGGCGCATCGCCTCTTTGAGCTGTTCAACTGCATCGTCTACCCGGCCCTGATCGAGGTAGATCCCAGCCAAACGGCGGCGGATACGGCCGCTCTCGGGGAATGCCTCCACCCCGCGCTCCAGGGCCAGAGCGGCCTTGCCACGCCCGGCCGCTTTGAGCTGGTGCCAGGTGGCTTCCTGGTGGAAGGCCTCCGGCGTGGGCGCACGACGCTGGGCCTCGTGGAAAATGGACAGGATCTCTTCCATCGTCCCACGCTGCTCAATGCGCAGCTCAGCCTTCATCAGGGCAAGCTCGGTGTTGGCCACGTCCTTGCTCAGAATCTCGGCCAGCCGCTGCTCGGCCAGGTCAAACCGGGGCTTCCGCGAACGGACCATGCCCCGGATCGACTCCAGCGCGGGATCGTTATCCGGGAAGGGCATGGCCGCGCGGTTCTTGATGCGATGGGCCTCAAAAAGGAAGCGATTTCCTTCCTGATTCAGCGCAAGGCGGGCCAGACCGTCGGCCTTGCCACCCTTCTCCACATACCAGTTGCCGAGCTGCTCCAACAGCACGAAGTCTGCACGTTCGCGGGGATCCAGGTGCGCAATCACCAGCGGATGGACGGAGAAGCTGCGCTCCTTCGCTTCTTCTGGGCTTTGATCCAGAAGACCGGCACCCTGCAGGGCCAACCGCAGCTTGCGGTCCACACCCACATGCTCCAGGTCTGCAGCCGTCATGGGGAGGCGGAAGTGAGCAAGGGCAAGCAGCGCTTTGCGCTCCTCCGGGCTCAAGCCCTCGATGGCTTTTGCGATGCGACGGGCGACCGGCTCCAGGTGGCTGACGCTCTCCATCTGGAAGAAGCGCTTCTGCTCCATCAGCTCTTCGCGGTGTTCGGGATTCCGCACGGCGATCGCGAACATCCGGGCCGCAAAAGGGTGCCCGTGAATGCGGTTGATGATGTCGCCGAAGTGCTCGCGGGGGAAATCTTCCACACGCCAGGATTCAAAGAGCGGGTGAAGATCCCGACCTTTGAGGCCTTTGAGCTCCATGACCGGCAGATGTACACCCTCGCCCTCGCGATAGAAGCGGGTGCGCAAGGTGGACAAAAAGACTATACGAAGCTTGGCTTTGGAGAGCAGAAGCGCCTTGAGCAGCAACTCCAGACGACCTTCCCGGTGGAAGGTGCCATCCCCCCGAAGCGAGTGCTCCAGGTGGTCGATGACCAGGAGGCTGTTGTCCAGCGCCGGATTCTCCAGACAGGTCGCAGCAAGGGCTGCAAGCTGGCTGGGAATGACGCGATTTGCGGGGTCCCGCATCGCTTCTACAAGGCGTTTGTCGCCCGCGTCGGCGCAGATCGCGGCAAGGCGTGCGTAGAGGCTGTCTGCCTCGGAGCCCCAGGCGATAGAGAAGTCAGGCAGGCGGCGCAAGGTGCTGGTAGACAGCGCCTTTTCCAGCAACCAGTGCTTGCCGATCCCGTGCGGACCCGCAATCACCACCGGGCCACCTTTCTCCAGGATCTCCGCCAGCTCTGCCAGCTCTTCCTCGCGGCCGATGAAGCTGCCGCGGGGAGCTCCGCCCTTCTTCTTGTCCTCGGTCGGAGCTGCCGCAACGGCCACCGGGGCCGCTACTACGGGCACGGGAAGGGGGAAGAGGAACTCTTTCGCCTTCTTTTTCTCGTGCTCGAACTTCAGCGTGCGGAGGGCACTGGGCAGACCAAAGGGGTTGAAGGCCCGGGCCACCACCACCATCCGCGGCTTATGCGGCGCGGACTGAATCAGGCTGGCCAGGGCACCCAGCCCCACAGAGTCTACGCTCTCCACCTCAATCAGACAGATCAAGCCACCTTCCTTGGTCAAGGCTGGGGCAAGGCTCTCCGCATTGACGACGGTAGCGGGGCTGCGCGGCTCACCACTGAGCACCACGGCCGGAATGCTTGGACGGCGCCGTAGCTCGCCCAGCACTTCGGCTTCGGCCAGTACGCGGCCGCCCAACACCATCACACAACGACCATCCTGAATCGCTCGCTCAACGCGGTCCATATTGGAATCCTCTATCCGGAATACCAGGGGGGCGGCCGCCTAACCGATCCTGAGGCACCTGCCCAAGATCAGGCCGCGAATTCCCCGCCCTCCGCCCTCAGAGCAGGGGCGCGATCAGGGAGCTATCCAAGAGCAGCGTCCGCAACATCGCCGTAAGGTTGGGATCATCACATGCGGTGGCCTCGAAATTCCCACGGACCTCGGGCTCTACAAAAGAAAAGCTTCCCGCCCCGTCGTCGGCCAGCTCGGCCTCCCCCGCCGCGACCTCCATCACCAGCTCCACGTCGGTGGGCTGGCTCTGCGGGAGGGAGCCTGATCCCTGTGCGGCGGCAGCCTCCACCACCGTGTACCAGGTAGCACCCGCATTTTCACCAAGCTCCCAGGTGCCCGGCCCCGGTAGGCGCAGCAGCACCACCATGGCCCCCTCCCGCGTCCAGAGCGCGCGTGCCTGCTCAAAAGACCAGGTTCTTGCACTGGCTTCTTCATCTATGGTGGTGCCCGGACGATCCTGGACGTTCCCGCCGCAGTCCAGGTAGGAATTGCTGAGGAGTACCCACTGCTTTTCTTCTACGGGGAAGCTCAGCGCCGCCCGGATGGGCTCGCGCCCCTCGGGCAGCACAAAGGCCGACGTACAGGCAAGCAGCCAGTACATCAAAAACTCCCCGGTAGACGTGCCATTTCGCGAAGTCCTACCGATGCGCAGGCTTCTGCATGGAGACGGTCCGCCTGCTGCTGGTTTCCCGTATTCCAACGCCGGAGATAGATCGCGTCCTGGTCAAAGGATGGCCAGTCCGCACAGAGCTGGTGCGCCCCCAGTCGCGCCTGCCAGTGCTTCACAAAAGGAAGCACCTCGCGCTGGTTCCCCTCCTGTACGACAAAAGCGATGTGGGCCACCGGCCTCTGGGCCCCCAGCTCGCTGCGGATCTGGAGAAAACGCTCCACATTCTTGAAGACCCGATCCCGATGATCCGCCCCTTTGATCCAGGTATAGGTGGGGGCAGCAAAGGCGTCGATGGAGAAGTGGATGGCGCGAAAAGTGTCTGGCGCCAGCCCCGGCTGTTGGGCCAGGCGCACCAGGCGCCGGGCGCGATCGGCCGAGAAGATCACCGCGTTGGTAT
>CAITDR010000565.1 GCA_903891165.1 uncultured Pseudomonadota bacterium | reverse complement strand
TCTGGCTGGAACCGGAAAAGTCTCCACTCTCGTCTGCTGCATTGGCCAGACCGCTCCCTTCTCTTTCCCTTGGGTCCACGTTTTACTCCATGTCGAAAGTACAATCTGTTTTTATCTCCGTGCTGGGGATACTACTCTGCTTGTGGGTGAGTGGTCGATGGGGGCCGGGTAGCTCGCCGGACAGTGCCAGCTATGCGATGGCGGCACAGGCTTTTGCCCAGGGACTTCCTCCGGTTCAGGTAGATGGGCAGCCCTTTTCGGCTTGGCCGCCGCTCTTTCCGCTGCTGCTTTCGGTGGGGAAGAAAGTCGGTTTTTCCACCGTGGAGGCGGGTCGGTTGCTGAATGCCCTCTGCTTTGGAGGGGTGCTCTACGCAGTGCTCCGATCGGCTGGACATCGTGCCGCTGGCTTATTGGCGGTAGCGCTCCTGGTAGGTATGGGAGGAATGTGGCGGGTTTTTTCGACGCTATGGTCTGAACCCCTGATGATTCTGTGTTTTCTGGGGGCGGTGCAGCGTCGGGAGAGACCACTACAGGCGGGGCTGCTGATAGGGGCAGCGATGTTGGCCCGGCATGTGGGGGTGGTGGGTCTGGGAGCGATCGGGCTTTGGTGGCTTTTGCGGTGGGAGCTTCCGCTGCGGCAGAGGGTAGCTGCCGTGGGGTGGCTGGGGCTGGGGGCGCTTCCGGGGCCGGGGCTGTGGTGGCTGTACCTGCGGGTCGCAGGAACGCCGGATGTACGAGAGGATACGCGGGTGTGCGTGCTGGAGAACGCCCGGGATTTCTTCACCAGTCTGGGGCAGAATGTGCTGAACGTGGATCCGGCCTGGCCAGATCTGGGGCTGGGGTTGGGACTCGGTGTGTGGGTAGGCGCACTGGCGCTGGTGCTGAGCCGGGTCGAGCGCGGGCGGGCAACTGAGGTGGAGGAGGTAATCGGTATTTTTGTACTTCTCTATCCACCATTTGTGATTATGGCCTCGTCGATGACGGTGGTGGCGATCTTGGGGGCGCGGTTTGTCAACCCGCTGCTGCCGCCGCTGGCCTTGATGCTGGGGGCCGGGCTGGCGTCGTTGTCTCGTCCGAAGGGGGTGGCGCTGCTGCTGGTGCCGCTTTGGCTAAGCGCCGCGGTCAAGGTTCAGAATTACCGGGAGCAGGGCCTGGGAGGGATCAGTACGCCCGTGTTCCAGGAGGCGGTGCTGCTGGAGAAGATCAAAGAGGTGAGAGACGAGGAGCTATGGTCCAACCGGCCGGATCTGCTCGCGCTTCTATGGGATCGGCCGGTAAGGCTGGCGGCTCAGAAGCACCCCTTCCGACGCCCCCACCAAGACGCCGGGGGCCTGCGTAGCTTGGAGGGGGCGCTACAGAGGGGACCGGTCTACATGGTCTGGTTCAACCAGAGCCCAGGTCGGGACTGGTATTTTTACAGTCCTGAGCAATTGGGCCGAGCAGGCTATGGCGTAGAGCTGCTGGCGGAGGCGGAGGAGGGGAGCCTGGTTCTCCTTTCTCCGGCCTGGCTCTCGGAGATCCGGGAAGGAGAAGAATAGAGCGGGGCACCGGTGCGCTGATACATCTGATAAATCAAATGGATGTGTCAGTATAGTGCGGATGCTACAAGGGGTTTCGTGATACGCGAGTGCATGTATCAGGGTTGATACATGCCAGAGCGCCGCATCCTCCTCCCCCCCTACTCCCCTGTGCCGTAGAGCACGTAGGTGGCACCCACCACCTTGTTGGAGCCGTTCTTCACCCCCACGCCGGAGAAGAGGAAGTCGTCGTAGTTGTCCGCATCCAGGTCACCCGCGCCGAGTACCCGCGCACCCAGCAGGGCACCGTTGCTGCCGTACCACACCGCACCGGAGGTGGTTGCGGCCAGCGTCGTGAGCGTGTAGCTGCCGGAGCTGCCGCCGTAGACCAGCGCCACCGCGCCATTGTTGGTGCCGCCGTTGTCCGCACCCTGTGCACCCAGCAGCCAGTCGTCGCGGGTGTCGCGATCGACGTCCACGCCGCCGCTGACCGATTTACCCAGGCCGTCGTTTGCACTTCCAGTGATGGTCACGGTGGCGACGGTGGAGCTAGTCACTGGCCCGAGGTACAGGTAGGCCTTTCCGGAGGAGCTGCTGGCGTTGTCGCCGCCCACCACCAGATCCTCGTAGCCGTCCCCGTTGGTGTCCCCGGCATTGGCGACGTTGCTGTAGTAATTGCCAGAACTCCACGCGCTCATAGTGGTGATGGACAGGGTGACGTTTGCATTGGTCAGTGTCATGGCCCCAGCCGTTACCGGGCCCTCGTAGATGTAGACGGCACTGGTGCCGGCGCCTGCAAAGGCCAGATCTGCGTCTCCATCTCCGTCATTGTCGTAGTCGCCCACCAGGGCGGAGCCGATACTGTCGGCGTTGGATACCTGGGAGACGCTGCTCACCGTGCCGGTGGTGGTGGTGTAGCTGCCAGCGCTCAATGCCCCGGAGACCACGTAGACCGCCGAGGAGGTGTTCCCCAACGCGGAGAACGCCCAGTCCGGAACTCCGTCGCTGCCATACACATCCCCAAGCCCGGTGGCAGCCCACCCGAGGTATTGGTTGGTGCTGCTGCCGGTGATCAGGATGGCAGCATTGGACTCAGTTTTTGCGCCGGAGATGCCGGTGGAACCCTTGAATAGGGCTACTCCGCCACAGCTGTTGGCGCTGCCGTCGTATTGGTAGGCGCCGATCAGCACCTCGTCGTCGTTGTCACTGTCGAGGTCGGCCACCATTCCAGTTCCCTGGCCAGAGTAGTGATCCTGGGTATCCCAGAGCTGGAAGGTGATGGTGGAGAGGGAGGATGACAGGCCGCCGGAACCCCCGGTCTGGAGGTAGGAAAGACCACGCTCGCTGTTGCCCGCACCCGTGCCCACGTCGTAGCCCCGGTCCGAAATCACCACATCGGGATAGCCATCTCCGTTGATGTCGTAGCCACCGGCCAAATTGCCGCCGAGACTGCCGGTATCCAGCGAGGCGCCGGTGTAGGTGATGGCGGCGTCGGTGGAGAGTGTACGCGATCCGGTGCGGCGAGCGTCGTCCACACCGTCGCAGTCTTCATCCAGGTTGTTCTCTGCTACTTCGGCAGCTCCGGGATAGACGGTGTTGACACTGTCGTTGCAGTCGGTGCTGGTGGTCACATAGCCAGTAGGTTGGTCACACTTGGTCTGGCTGGTGCCACTCGTTCCATAGGTGTCGCTGTCTGCATCCAGGTACCAGACGGTCCGATTGGCGGGGACGGTCAGTGTGTCCAGATCGTCGGCAAGGCCGTTGCAATTTTCGTCCACACTGCCCGCATCGCAGACCTCAGAGACTCCGGGGTTGATGGTGCTGGCGCCGTCGTTGCAGTCGGTGGAAACCGGTGCACCGGTGCCGGTGGTGCAGTTGAGCGTGCTGCCGTCCACAACAACAGAGGTGCCATAGTTATCGTTGTCGGCGTCGGTGTAGCAGGAATCCACGCCGTCGCAGTCCTCGTCGTCGCCGTTATTCACGGTCTCCGCCGCACCGGGGTAGTCGCTGGCGTCGGTATCGTCGCAGTCGGTGGCCACGGGCGCGCCGGTGCCGGTGGTGCAGTTGAGCGTGCTGCCGTCGACGACGACGGAGGTGCCGTAGTTGTCGTTGTCGGCATCGGTATAGCAGGAATCCACGCCGTCGCAGTCCTCGTCGTCGCCGTT
>CAITDR010000564.1 GCA_903891165.1 uncultured Pseudomonadota bacterium | reverse complement strand
GGCTGGATGGCAGGTTCAGCGCAGAGAAAGGGCAGATGTGTCTTCGTTTTCTGCCTGGGACACAGTGAGACAGGAGGTCCCAGGATTTGTACCGGTAGGGCGGGGTGGGACCGTAGGGGTTGAAATTGGTGGGCTGGGACAATAGCGACTGCGGAAAGCCAGTCTTTTCCTTCGAACACCTTGAAGAGGAGCCACACCACTCCCCCATAAGCCAAGGCTTCCAAGAATCTGAGCGGCCACCGGTTCGTCGTCACGCTACCCCCAACCGGTTCGCTTTGTACCACAGCTTGGCACGTCGCTTCCACGGACTTGAATTTTTGGGTCCAGAATGGCGGAGGAAAGACTTCAGCTCTCCCGAGCTACCCAGTTTTTAGCAGGTTGCCCTATCCTTTCCCAAACACCCCTGCCGCTACCTCCTGCACGGGCACCGTCTTCCTCTGTTCTCTCCCACGCCGCACAAAATCAGAATCGAAGGTGTAGACGGTGCTGCCTTCAGGGGCAAAGGCCAAGATGAAGGCATCCCCAAGGTCCATCCCCGTCCCATGGTAGCGTAGGGCTTGCTGTACGGTTTCGGCATCCTCTACCTGAGCCTGATCCAGGGCCACAAGCATGCTGAGTGCCTGATTGACTGCTTCAGGACTATATTTATAGCGGGAGCGAAGTGTCCAGCCCACCTCCAGCAAAACCACTCGGCTGATCCAGATTGTCCCTGCTCTACTGAGAAAGTCCACCGCCAACCGTGTCTGGTCGAGATCGTCCTTGGTGATGACTCGGATGATCACATTGGTATCGACGACAATCACGGCGAAAAACCGGCTCCAATGGCCTCGCGTAGTTCCGGAACGCTGACAGCGGGACCGTCAAAGGGTGGCAGCGACAAAAGGTCCGCCAGCGTGCTCTGCTTAAACGGTTGGAGCTTGTCGAATGGAGGAGCGGCCGATTTAACCAGCTTCTTGATTGCATGATGATACCGACTTGCGTAGTCGACGGCTGCCTGTTCGAGCGCCTGCCGAAAGGACGGCCGAACCACGCCACAGGTTCCGTCAGTACCCATCACGCACACCGTCAACAAATTGTCGGCATGAAAACCAAGGCTGACGGCGTCTGCAATCTGCTCAAATCCGATTTTTGCCTGCACCGCGGCCAGATCGGGGTGGAAGGACATAAAACGCAACCACATCCGCTGGGAGGCGTACAGGTGCTCTGTGGCCAGACCCAGCCGAGAGTCGGGTTCCATCGGCAACTCTGCGGGGCCTTCCAAAACAGTGCTAGTAAAAAGCCGAAGGCCGTCGGGTACTTCCCCGAGGGCCGTGATCAACTCCATCTTTAGCTGCAGGGCGGGACCCACCGCAGCAACCACATGTGCGACGGCCGCCTTGGGGCTTTTCGCCCGGTAGGCTGGCGCAGCGACCCAGGACCGGAAGGCTGCCAGGTTGGCACGAAGCCGCCGTGTGGTTTCAGGAGGAAAGCGACCCACCAGCAGATCGATAGTCCGCTCTGAAAAAAGGGTCGGGGTCTGTACCTGGGTGGCGAACATCATCTGCCTCTTCCGCCCCTTGCGGAGCGTTTCTTGAGGTATCACCTCGGCGGCAGGAGGGCCAGCCACGCTACCCGGCCCCGGTGTTTCCAATTGGAAACACCCAAGCCCCTCAGCAGTCCGACGCATCCCCCCTGCCCACCTGTGGTACCCTTCCGCCACCCCGGAGTTTTTCGATGTCCCTGAACCTGTCGCTGCTCCTCCACGAAAGTGCGCGTGTCCATGCCGCCCGGCCCGCGCTGCATATGGGCGAGGTGACCCTCAACTATGCCCAGCTGCAAGGTATGGTGAAGAAGTTTGCAGGGGCACTGCGCGGTCTGGGTGTGCAGCCTGGCCAGCATGTGGCTTTATTGCTCCCGAATACCCCCCATTTTCCGGTCTCCTATTTCGGCATTCTCCACGCCGGAAATGTCGTCGTCCCCCTCAATGTGCTGCTGACGGCGGAGGAGATCGCCTACCATATCGAAGATTCAGATGCGGTGGTCCTGGTCGCCTGGGAAGGCTTTGCCGCGCAGGCCATCGCGGCCCAACAAAAAATTCCCACCTGTAAACACCTGATCCTGGTCAAAGCGGCGCCGACCGACATCACCGCGCCCGAAGGAACGTTATCGTTCAATGCCCTTTTGGGGGGGGCAACGCCGCTGGCGGACTATCATCCCACCATGCCCGATGATCGGGCGGTGATTTTGTACACGTCGGGTACCACCGGCAAGCCCAAGGGGGCCGAGCTGACCCACTTCAACCTGTTTTACAATGCCGAATATGTCTGTAGAAGGCTGATTCCCGGCGATCACAGTCGTGTGGCTCTGGCGGTGTTGCCGCTCTTCCACAGCTTTGGCCAGACCGCGGTGCAGAATGCCACCCTGGCCCTTGGTGGCAGCCTCGTGCTGTTGCCCCGCTTCGATGCTGCAGCCGCTTTTGCGCTGATGCAGAAGCACAAAGTCACCCTCTTTGCGGGGGTTCCGACAATGTATTTTGGCTTGCTGCACTACCCGGAGGCCGATAAATTTGATCTCTCCAGCCTGACTCTCTGTGTGTCGGGTGGAGCGGCCATGCCGGTAGAGGTCATGCGGGCCTTCGATCACAAATATCGGGTCAACATTCTGGAAGGTTTTGGTCTCTCCGAAACCTCGCCCGTCGCCAGCTTTAACGTGCTGGACCGGCCGAAGAAGGCAGGAAGTATCGGTCTTCCAATCTGGGGTGTCGAGTTTCGTCTCGTGGACAACGACGGCAAGGTGGTGGAGGGGGTGGGCGAGCGTGGCGAGATCCACATCAAGGGCCACAATGTCATGCGGGGCTACTACAAACGTCCCGAAGCGACTGCAGAAGCGATCGTAGATGGCTGGTTTAAAACCGGAGATATCGCCCAGCGCGACGACGAGGGCTACTACTACATCGTGGACCGGAAGAAGGACATGATCATCCGTGGGGGCTTCAACGTCTACCCCCGCGAGATTGAGGAGGTTCTGTATGGACATCCCGCAATTGCGGAAGCCGCCGTGATCGGTGTGCCCCACGAAAGCCACGGAGAAGAAGTGAAGGCGGTGGTCGCGCTGAAGGCCGGCCACAGCCTGAGCACCGAGGAGCTGATCGACTACTGTAAGCAGCACCTTGCTGCCTACAAGTACCCCCGTATTGTAGATTTTGTTTCCGAACTTCCCAAGGGTCCAACGGGTAAAATCTTGAAACGTGAGCTGCGCGGTTGAGGTGGTTGATTTCTGGTGAAGATCGGGGGGCCACCGCTTGCCGGTCGCCTCTCCCGTCGCTATACTGAACATCATAGCAGGTGTCCGCATGTATGTACTTGCCAACGACGCCCCCGAAACCGACGGCATCTCTTTTGCCCAGGTCTGGCCTGGAATGGATCGTTTTTCGGCCCGGCTGGTGCGTATTCTGGAGCTGGTGCCGGCCACCACGCCGGTGCTGATCTCCGGGGACTGGGGATCGGGGAAAACCTCGCTGCTTCGTGCATTGGAGCGGCGTGTGCAGTCCATGCGCTCGGTGGTGTGGTTTGAGGCATGGCGCTACGATGGCCAGGGCAGCCTCCTGCCCGCTCTGATGCGCACCGTCTGGGATGCGGCCCCGGCGGACTGGCGGCTTGGCCAGGATCCCAGCGTGCTCCAGCGCCTCATGGACGCCGCTTTTACCGTCGGAATGCGGGTGGGGCCCGAGGTGGCAAAGATGGCAGGGGTGCCGATGTTGGGGGCCTTGCTGGGGCCTCCCCGCCCCGGAACTGCTCCGGCCGGCCCAGGAAAACCCACCCTGGAACCTGCTCCCGACCCGGTCCGCTCCCTCTGGGAGAGTTTTTCGAAGCTGGTACGAGAGGCCTGGCAGGATCAAGCGCCACCGCTGATTTTGCTGGATGATCTGGATCGTTGTGATCCCCATGGAATGGTAGCGGTCCTGGAGAATATCCGCACCTTGGTCGCAGGAGATCCTGATCTCCACGCCCGCTTTGTGGTGGCCATCGATCGGCATATCGTCTGCCAGGCCATCGGCATGAAGTTCAGCGGTATCTCTGGCTACGACGGAAACCGCTATTTGGAGAAGGTTTTTCCGCTTTCCTTCAACCTTCCCGCGCCCAACCCCGGCGAGGTGTCGCGGATGGTGGACCACGTCTGGGGCAAGGCCATGAACCGCGACGATCGGGATGGGCTCACCCAGTCGCTACGAGACCCAGTCTTTGCGAACCCGCGTCTGATCAAGCGGGTTGTAAACAAATATCGACTTGTCTTACAGTTAGAGGCGGAGGTGGAGGAGGAGCCCGATCCGAACCGCCCCGTCGCCTTGCGTAACCGCTATCTGGCACGCTGGCTGGCCGCCTCAGAGCGTTGGCCAAGGCTGCGTGTGCTTTTGGTACGGCAGCCGGACGATTTTTGGGAGCAGCTTCAAAAGGCGCTCCAGGATGGGCGTGCAACCGACCCCGAGGTGGAAAATCTCCTGCGTGAGCAGGGGGCGCGTAGCTGGATTCTGCGGGAACTTCTCAAGGAAAATCCGCGGGCGAACATTCTTCCCTATCGCGATGCAGAAGCACGTTTGACTGCGGTGGGGCTCTGATGGCCCGGGCCCCGGGTGTGGCCGTGCCCGCCTGGATCGCCGCCCTGCCAGGCGAAGAGCTGCCGGAAGCTTTTGCGGAGCCCTATGAGAAGGTGGGTTGTCTCTGCAAAAAAGGCTTCCTGGATCGCTTGCGCAACCTGACCTCGATGCGGCAGACCCTGGTGCTGTTGTGGGTGGCCGACCGTTGGGAAGAAGGTCTGGAGCTGCTCCAGGAATTTCCTGATGAAACGCGCCAGAATGTGGTGCTTGTGGGGCGGTCGCCTGCCGCGGACATCGGCGCTCGGGTACGTGCAAAGGGCGGACTTTCCTGGACCACCCACCCCGTTCCTTCTTGGCTTCCGTCGTTGCTGATGGATGCGGTTTTGCGACGTGAACCGGTGGGCGGCGCGGAAGTGATGGGCCTTCTGCGGGCCCTGCAGGAGGACTCGGCCGAGGAGCCCCGGGTGGTCCTGCGGCAGCTGGTGGAGGTCGCGGCGCGGATGCTGGGCGCCAGCCTGGGCTGGGCGATGATGGAGGATCAGGAGCGTTTTTTGCCCTTGGAGCTGGATGCCGACGGACGTGTGGTGCCCCGGCTGCCCCCGAACGGAGCCCCCGGCCTTCCCGACGGTCTCTGTGCGGCGGCAGTACGTTTTCGGCAGGTGGTGGTGGTTCCCGACCTATCTGCGTCGGTCCTGATGCAACCACGTTCGGAGGGGCCCACCGTCGCTGCCTCACTCGCGATTCCTATCCGAGCCCGCCGCGAACTTTACAATAGTCTGTATGGGCAAGGTGTACGCGAGGCCGTACTCTGCCTGGGCTGGGAACGTCCGCGCCTGCCGACGGCACCTGAGCTGCGCCTGCTGGAAGCGCTGTCCACGCTGGGTACCCTGGCGCTCTCCCGCCTTGCCGAGCGGGTGCTGCTCTCCTCCGCCCACGTCCAGGGAATTGTATCTCTCGATACACTTTTGTGGCCGCCCACCCCCCGGAAGAAGCCGGTGGAGGAGGCGGCGCCGATGGAGCGTCTGGAAGCCTTTGTGTTGGAACGCCTGGGAAGACATACCTGGTTTGGGGATCTTCTGGAGATCCAGGTGCGTACCAGCCCGTGGAGCCGGCCGTCGGCGGGGGCCATCCCACGCTGGATCCCCTGGGGTATCGAGGATCGGCTGCCGGGGCAGGTGCCGGAGGATCTGGAACAGCGCCCTTCCGAGGAGGTTTTTGCATGGGCGGATGGCTTTGGGCTCTGGCTGCCCCTGGGGTCGCCGCAACGCCCTCGCGGGCTGCTTTTTGCGCTCTTTGAAACCCGCAATGGTGCGCTCATGGCCCGCGAAGACATGCGCAGCCTGGCGGCCGATCTGGACCTGGGAACGCGGCTTCTGCGCGGCTCCACCGACTCGGCCGCTCTGGTGCGGATCTCGGGAGAATTGGCCAACACCCCCGATCCCGAGCGGGCGCGGGATCGTGTCCTGGGCATCCTGCAGGAGCAGCTATGTGCCGATGGGGTGAAGGTGGGCCTTTTACGGCCGGGAACGACGGGAATTGTGCTTACGCAGGTGCTGCGTACGGCCGAGGGGGTGCAGGAGGGGGAGCGCCTGAAGGTGGAGGCCGAGCGTGGCCTGCCGGAGTGGGTGCTGTCTCGGGCGGACTGGCTGATGGTGGATCGGCTGGGAACGATGGAGCGCCGAGGGGTGACGCCGGAGCGTTGTCTCTCGGGAAAAAATGGGGAAATTTTTGTACGGACCCTCGCCCCGGCAGAGGCCATTCTGGCACCGCAGCGGGCCGAGCGGAGCCTGATCTGGGTGCCCATGTACAGCCACCAGGAGCTTTCCGGGGTGCTGGGAGTGTGGCGGAGCGACGGGCGACCCTTCGACGCAGACCTGGATGTACGCTCCCTTCTGGCCTTTGCGCCCTATGTGGCGGCCGCATCGGAGCGGATGCTGCAGCTGGAGAAAAAGCGGGAGGAGTTCCAGGCCATTGCCGCCCTCGCCCGTCGTCTGGATCAGGTGGAGGGGGTGCCGGAGGGCGAGCAGGCCACTGTGGGTGCAGTGGGCAGTCTCGCAGAAGCCGCGGCAGCCCTGGGTTTATGGCGGGATCTGAGCGGGCGGCTGCATGTGGGGGGTATCTGGGCCGCCTCTGAGAGTATCGCAAGTGCATTACGGTTGGCAGTGGCGGATCTCCGCCTGGATGCTGGCCCCCATCCACAGGCTTGGGACCAGCGGGTGCGCCTTGCGCTGGAGCCGCTAGTGGCACGGGTCAGCGGCAGTCCGGGCCGGCTTTGTTACCGCTCGCTACTGTTACCGGAGGAAAAAGGGGCAGGCGGCCAAAAAACCTGGCCGCCGGAGGCGGTGGTGCTGTTGGATGCCGAGGGAACCAGTCGGCCCTATCGTGCTTTTGCCCGAGAGATACCTGATCTTGCGGCGGCCACCTTTCTGCCCTATGCCCGGGCGATGTTGGCGCAGCACGTGCGTACCTCTGCAAGCCGTGTGGGGGAAAAATTATCAAGTTTGCAGGCGGAAGAAGGTCTGGCCAGTCCGGGACAGGTGCTGCGGAAGGCGGCAAGTATGCTGAAGGCTGCCACGGGTGCCGACGCGGTCTTGATCTATACGGGGGACAACGCCCGGATGAGCCTGGCCTGCTCCGAACCTTCCGGTGGGGAGCGTCTCCGGGACTTGAGAATCGACAAAAATGCCCTGGCATGGAAGGTGGTGGAGGAGCGCCGCTCGATCCGGATCGCCGACATCCAGGATCCCTCGGATGAGTACCGGAACCAGTTGGACACAACCAGCTTGGGTAGGATGCGCGAGGCCTTTTTTGGGGAGGGGGTGCGGCTGCGCTCCTGGCTCTGTGTGCCGGTGATGTCCGGAAGGCTGACCTTGGGGGTGATCAAGCTGATCACCTCGGATCATGGTCGCTTTTTGGGGCCACACGATCAGGAAGTGGTCGAGTCCGTGGCCAGCCGGCTGGCCTGGGAGGTGCGGAAGGCCAGCTCGCGTGCGATGGGCGAGGATCTGGATCGACTGGTGGGCGATCTGGCGGATACGGTAGGAGCGGAGCTTGGTCCTTTGCTTTTGGGAAAATTGGGCGCTTGGGTAGACCGCTACATCCGTATGGGCTGCCTGCTGGCTATTTTTGTACGATCGTCGCCAGACAGAAGTCTTCTTACGGTGGCGAGCCCTGAGTTAGGGGTGGAGATCACCGAGAAGCTGGAGGCGCTGTCACGGCAGCTTGGGGGGCGCAGCCAAGAGTGGCAGAAGAGTGGGCCGGTCAAAATCGGCGAAGAAGTTTGGTCTACGCCCAGTGCGGGCATCGCCGCGCCCATCGTCCTGCCCGCGCTGACCGATCTGGAGGGGCACTTTTTTGTGCTCCATACTCGGAAATTCGTGCCAGAGCAGGCTAACATCGCCCAGCAGGCGGCACGTTCGCTTGCGGTGTTGCTCAATGCCGAGCGTGTCCGGCAGACGATGTCCCTAGGGGCGGCATTCTTCCGGCATTCTTTGTTGGGGGCGATGCAGGGGCTCTCCGATGCGGCCCTGATGCTCACCGAAGATCCCACCGAGGAGGAGCGTAATCGTGCGGTAACGCAGATCCATTTGGAAACCGAAAATATCCGCTTTTGGAGCGCAACTCAGCGATTCAGTCGCTTCGACAAACCTGGCGAGCTGGAGCTGCGCAAACGTCCGTGGCCATTGAAGCGCATCTTTGAGACCTGTGTGGGGCGCTACCGTAAAATTATGGAGGGGCGCGGTATCCGACTGGTAGAAGATTGGCGTGAAAAAGGTTCGATTGAGTTTAGTTTTGACGTCGAAACGTTTGATCTGGCCCTGTCCAACCTCCTACATAATGCCGTCAAATACGCCTTCTACAACCGAGAGGTGACGGTCGGAGCGCAGGTGCACGGCGACATGGTGCAGATCTGGGTGGAGGATGTCGGACATCCACTTCCCGACAAGCTTTTTCAGCAGGGCCAACGTTTTGTGAAGGACCCGCTGCGGGCCATCCCCGGCGAAGGTCTGGGCCTGTACATGGTGCGACGGGTGCTGGAGGCGCACAATGGGCGGCTCACCCACAGCTCTGAGCGGGAGCGTTTTTCCGCCAAGGAGAGCCTGCCCCCCAACTTCTCGATGGACAAGGTTCCTTATCGGGTGCGCTTCACGATGGAGATTCCGCACAACTGGCATAGAAAGAGATAGTTTTTTAGTGACTCTGATCAGAGTCACGCGCCATTTCTGCAGAGGAGAATCCCATGGATACCCCCACGTCGGTGGACAGCTACATCGCGACCTTCCCCGCCACCACCCAGGCCATCCTCCAGGAGCTACGGAGTTTTATTCAGGATCTGGTCCCGGAAGCCACGCAGAAAGTCTCCTACTGTTTCGGGTGGAGGAGAACCGGGCTTTGCGGGTGTTGAAGCGGCCGAAGAAGAAAGCCGTGGTCGTCGAAGGGTAGCTTCCGCTATTTCGCTGGACAGCTATATAGCCAATCAGCTATATACCGATCCATGGCTACCGAAGAAGATCTCTCCCTCACCTTTGCTGCGCTGGCGGATCCCACACGGCGGGCCATGTTGGCGCGGCTGGCGCGTGGTCCGGCCACGGTAACCGAGCTGGGAGCCCCCTTTGGGCTGGCGCAGCCCACCATCTCCAAACACCTGAAGGTGCTGGAGCGGGCTGGGTTGATTGCGCGCACCCAGAAAGCGCAACTTCGTCCGGCCATGTTGCAGACAGCGCCGCTGGTGGAGGTCTCCCAGTGGCTCGATGGCTACCGGCAGTTCTGGGAGGCCAACCTGGACCAGCTTGATTTCTACATCACCTCCCTCCAGGAAGCCCAAAAATGAACGAAAGTGCTCTCTTTCCGGACTTCAATACGGTGACCATCCGTCGCCGCTACAAAAGTTCGGCGGCGCTGCTTTTTGCCGCCCATAGCCAACGGGAGCACCTTCTGCGTTGGTTTGGTCCGCAGCCCTACCCACTGACCGTCTGTGAAGTCGATTTTCGGGTGGGCGGGAGCTTCCGCTTTGCGATGACCGGACCGGACGGCGTCCAGGGTCCCTTTTTTGGCGGGGCCTACCGCGAAATTGTCCAGGATCGTCGGATTGTCTACGACAACGGCTTCCACCTGGAGGGTGCTGAGCGGATGTTGACGATCTTCACTTTTGAAGATCGGGAGGATGGGACCGAGCTGGGGATGGTCACCATCTTTGGCTCCCAGGCGATGTACCAGGATCATGTGGGCCAGGGCTTTTTGATCGGGGCGGGGATTGGGATGGATCAGCTCGCGGCGTTTCTGGAGGCCTGAGCGCCGAGCGTGGAGCTGTTGCAGCGCTGCAACAGCTCCCCGTCGCCCATCAAGGAGTCTTCAAAAACCCTGCACCGGCGTGGCCGCCTCCCAGGCCCGCTCGGCACTACGCCAGGATCCCAGCCCCACACTGTCCCACTCGTCCAGCGGGCGAGGAGGGGCAAAATAGTGCACCAGCGCTCCCATCAGGCCGGGCTCCGGCGGGGGTTGTACATGCTGAACGCCCAACATCTTCAACATGGTGTTCACGTCGCCCACCTCTTCGCAGCGCATCTCCCGCCAGAGTAGGGCGAAAGAGCTGCCCACTCCCCCAAACCAGTCGGTTTCCAGCCAGGCCAGCGGCCCGTTCTGCGACAGCTCGGCCGCCACCCGCGCCAGGCGGGCGGAGAGGACGTAGATCCCCGCTGGTCCAAAGGGCTCATCGTCTTCTGAGGCCAGCATTTCGGAGGTGGCGGGCGCGAGCCAGAGCTGTTGTGGCAGCGCCAGGAGCCGCAGCCCTGGCAGAGCCGGTGAGAGGCGACGGAGGACATCGGCGTGCCCAACAAAGCTGTGGAGGTGGTGGCCCATGGAATTCGTCTACGGCGTGACGCTGGATGCGGGAAGCTGGCTTTTGAAGAGGCCTTTCAGCGCCCCCTCCACCCGCTCTGCCGCCGCCTTCAACTGGGGCGAAAGGCGGGCAGCTTTGCGGACAAAGCCGATGGCCCGCTCCAGGTCGCCGGTTCCGGTACGGCGGTGCAGCTCCAGGGTCGCCGAAGCAGCCTCCAACAAGGTAGGTGCATCGTTGGGATTTTTCGAAAGGGTGGCCATCGCCACCCCCAGGCGGCTGTGGATCATCTTCAGGCTGCGGCGCTGTTTCCGGCATTCCAGGCAGCGGATCGCCTCGGAGGCATGGTTGAAGTGCAGGGTCTCGTACCAGTACTGCTGCTCCTTGGCCCAGAACGTGAACTCTTCTCCACATTGAACGCAGCGGAGTTCTTTGTCCTCATACCAGAGCTTGGGGCCACCATAGCCGATAAATTGATGGTGGGGTCGCCCCCGGATGGCGCCCGGAGGAAGCACCAGCTCCGACAGGTCCCAATCCCAGCTTGCCCAGCTACGCCCGTCGGCTGCAATCATGGTGACGGGGTAGATCTTAAGGACCCCCTTCCCTTTTCCCATGGAATGGATCTGGGGCACTGCGTCGGCCGCACGCAGCATCACCCGGCCATCGGGCAGGGTGCAGCGGCTTTCTCCCACCTGCGCTTTTTTGGAGCTGTTCCGTCGGCTCATGTCTCTGTGCGTAGCGGTAAACCAGGGGGCTGTCAATGTTCGGGAGCAAGGTGGATGACCACCGGGCGCCTGCGGCGCTTTGGCCGCACGCGCCTTGCGTGGTATGGAGGGCACTCCCCTTATTCCCCCCTTACCCTCCCTTCCCCCGCCCGGCTGAACGAACAAATGGACTGGAACGACGCGCAATTTTTCCTGACACTGGCGCGCTTGGGCTCGGTGCGCGCCGCCGGAAAGGCCCTCGGCGTGAGCCACTCGACGGTCGCCCGACGGGTCGAGGCGCTGGAAGTACACCTCAGCACCCGTCTTTTTGACCGTAGCCAGGATGGCTATGTGTTGACGGCGGCCGGTCGAAATATGTTGCCCGGAGTGGAGCGGGTTGCAAATGAGCTGGCAGAGGTGGAGCGCATCGCCGTGGGCCAGGACGAGCGCCTCGCGGGAACGGTCGCCGTCACCTGTGGCGACAGCTTTGTCTCGGCACTTCTATCGGCGGCCCTTGGCGAATTCTGCCTTTCTCATCCCGAAGCGGTTCTGCATTTTACGGTAGACGGCCGGCCCTTTGACCTGGCCCGTCGGGAGGCAGATGTGGCTGTCCGAGTGCTTGCAGCCGGGGTTGGACCGCCCGAATACCTGCTTGGCACCCGTGTGGCGCCGCTGGTGATGGCCAACTATGTGGCGGTGGCCCATGCGGAGCGGCTGGACCCCGCCCGGCCCGGCAGCCGGTGGTTGGGCTTTGAAGATCCGGCGCTGAGTGCGCGGCTTATTGAAGCTTCCAGCTATCCTTCTCTCCCCTTTTGGGGATCCTTCGGCTCCCTGGAGACCCTGCAGCAGGCGGCCCGTGCTGGATTGGGGTTGGTCATGTTGCCGGTCTATGTGGGTGACCCGGATCCGATGCTACAACGTCTGAAAGAGCCCGATCTCCGTCACCTTGCTGATCTGTGGCTGCTCTGCCACCCGGATCTGCGGCGAACCGCACGGGTGCAGGCCACCCGGGCGGCGGTCGCGCGCGCCTTCCAGGAAAATGCCGCTTTGTTCTGGGGGGAGGGGTGGTCTGATTTTGCACCTACCGGTCCCGATTTTGGACCGTGCAGAGGCCCGGAGGCGGCATAGAGCTTTGTCTGTTGAGGTGCCCGATGTCTGCTGACCCCACGTTCTGGAACAAGGTCGCCGAGAGCTATGCGCAGAGCCCGGTGAAAGATCCTGCCGCCTTCGCCCGGAAAACCGCCATCACCACGGCGATGATGAAGCCGACGGACACCGTTCTGGACATCGGCTGTGGGACCGGCTCCCTGGCGCTGCTGTTGGCGCCTTTTGCCGGCCAGGTCCACGGGCTGGACATCTCGCCGGAGATGACCCGCATCGCCACCGAGAAGGCCAAGGCGGCGGGCGTCCACAACGTCCACTTCCACACCGGCGCCTTCGACCAGACTTTTTCGGCCATCCCCGACGGAAGCCTGGACGGACTCTGCGCCAACTGCTTTTTCCACCTGGTCGAAAATCGAGAGGCCGCACTGGCCCAGATGTTTCGCCTGCTGCGTCCGGGTGGGTTTTTTGTAACTTCCACTCCCTGTCTAGGGGAGTCCTGGGTACCCTACCGCCCGCTCTTGGCGGTGATGTATTGGCTGGGCAAGGCCCCGGCCGCCTGGGTGTTTACGAAAGAGAGCTTGGCCGTGGAGATCCGTCGGGCCGGCTTCGTGGACCTCAGCTTTCCCGATGTGGGTGCAAAAGCGGAGATCGGTTTTATGGTGGCCCGTCGGCCCGGCTGATTCCTTTTCAAAAAGGAGATAAAGGATCGGCGGGAGTCCAAGATGCTTTCCAGTCCTCCGCAGCTTTTGCCCGCCGCCGTCCCTGAAGAAGTGATCGACGCGGTTTTTGAGGAGATCCGAAGCCTGCATCGGGGGGCGACGGTAGAGCTGTGGATGCGGATCGGAGAGTTGATCCTCCGCAATTTTTTCGACGGCAACCTGGAGCTGTGGCGGGAGCGTGGCCCCAAAGACAGCTCTTTCCGCTCCCTCGCGGCGAAATTCGAGGACGGGGACATCTCGGCCACACGACTTTCGCGGATGGTGGGGGTCTACGAGCTGGGGCAGCGCTTCGGTGTTGCAGCGCTGCAACAGCTCACCACCAGCCACCTTGTGGCGGTGCTGGGGCTGACAGAGGAGGATCAACGCCGTTTGATCGCGCAGGCCACCCTGGAGGGGCTCAGCACCCGGCAGCTCCAGGAGGCGGCGACGGCACTCCGCGGCGAAACCCGTGGCGGCGGTCGGCGCCCGATGCCCGCTTTTGTAAAGAGTATCCACCTCTTTGAGCGGATGCTGGATGCGGAGGAGAGCAGCTTTGCCGGGCTGGATCAGGTGGAGGCGCTGGAGCAGGAGGAGGCGCGGCGGTTGTACGAGGCGCTGGCGGCGATGAAGGCGCGCTGTGAGATCTTGCAGGTGGCGTTGCATAAGAAGGCGGCGGTGGGGTGAGGGGGGTTGCAATGAAGGGTTCCGAAGTTGTGGAGGCACTTGAAAAAAAGCTGAAGGTGAAGGGCAACAAAGCCCTCGCTGATGCGCTTGGGCGGACGGCCAGTTCCATCCAGAAATGGCGGGAAACGCCAGCCCTGAGTGCAACCCAGATCGCCAACATCCTCGCGGACGGCAAAGCGGCCGCCAAGGTCGAGGCACACCGGGAGAGCATCGCGAAGATCGTGGAGTTTTTTCCCATCACGCGGTGCCTCTCGAAGCAGGCGTGCCAATGGGAGCTTTTCTCCACGGAGGGGAGTGAGTACCTGGCGGGTCTGAGGAAAAAGCTTGATCTTTCGCAGGGTATCTATCTGTTCTATGATTCCCGTGGTCGGGCGCTGTATGCGGGTAAGGCAACCAAATCGCTGTGGAAGGAGATGAAAGACGCCTTCAATCGCGACCGCAACGAGCAGAAGATCTACCGCGTGGATCATCCGGCCGCGAAGGAATTTGATGCCGACCGAGAGCAACGGAGGCAGATCGCCGGAAGAAACGTGCCGTTGGCCGAGCTTGCGGTGTACTTCACGGCCTATCATGTACCACTTACGCTGATCCCGGAGTTGGAGGCCCTTCTGATCCACGCATTCGCCAACGACCTTCAGAATATCAAGATGGAGAAGTTCAATTCGCAAAAATGAAGGGTTGAGTAGTTAGTTTTGGGAGCTTTGACTCCGATATGCTAAAGAGATCTGGCGTCGATGGCGCAGAAGGCCCCAGGATGGCCAGGCCTGCCTTTGTCCCGGAAGCCCATCGTTCCGGCGCGCCATCCCAACGGAGCGGTCTTTCGCTGAGTATGACCGCTGCGGCTACCGGCCCCTGTTTTAGGTAGTGCAGGAGAGGGAGTGGATTGGCTACACCGTGGGCCAACGGGTGGGTGTTGCAGCGATGCAACACCGTTCCTCGCCCGCTCTGTGGCGTTGCTGGAGCGAAATTCTGGGGAGAGGGCCTTGACGTTGTCCATCTGACGGAAGACTGACGAAGGGTGTCGAAAACCTGTCGCCTGCCCTCTGAAAAGGAGTGTTTCCGCCTTGGCACAGAACTTGCTTGGCCGTGTACCAGCAGGGGAAGGTGTTGAGTCACATGCCCCAAAAAAGTGTTCTCAAGAAGCATAGCGGAAATGCCGTACTGCTATACAATTCTCATCGCTACAATGGCGGGTTTGAAACCATGAAGAGCAAACAACAGCAGTCTGCCCCCCGCTCCCCATCTGAAGGGAGAGTCCCGTCCATTGGGCAGGGAGATATTGGCAATGCGGAACGTCTGCAGCGCATGAAGAGTCGCCAAAACCAGGCCGCAAAAAACAAGATCCTGGCCGCTCCCTCCAGCCCACTGCCTTTCCGGAAGGAGCTGGAAGAGGAATTTGGGACGGATCTCGGGGATCTGTGTGCCCACTCCGGTATGGAAGCGGAGGTCGGGTCGCTGGGTGCGGAGGCCGTGGCTATCGGTAACCACATTGCCTTCGCTGACCAAAGCCCAAAGAAGGAAGTTGTTGCCGAGGAAGTGGCACATACCTTTCAGCAGGGTGGTCGGGACGCACGCAGCATCCAGCCTGAAACCACCCAGCCTTCCGAGGCCGCCGAACACGAGGCCAAGCAGGTGGCGCACCAGCTTGGCCCCAAGAAGAGTACTTCCCTCGCCCTGAAGGCAGGGGCACCCCGAATTCACCGTAGCGCCGTTTCCGGAATTGGAACCGTATTGAGTCGGGCATCCAAGTGGCTGTTTCGCTGGGGGACCGCTAAGCAGATTTCCAAGCATATCGCTAAACATGGGAGAAATATCGCTGGGAAGGCGGTCCACTCCATCTTCAAGGCGCCGAACAAAATCCGCCAGTTGGTGGTGGGTACGGTGGACGATGCGATGTCGATGGCGGGTCGCTACGCGGGAAGTTCTCAAGAACTTATCGAGGAGGCCGGTCTTCGTGTGTCTCGTCAGACGATGGGAGGTGGCAAGTTCCGCTGGATCATTGAGAAGGAGTTCAAGGATGCTATCGGAACGAAGGGAGAGCGGTTCCTGAAGATTGTGGTGGATGCCAGCGGTCGCATCGTGACCGCCTACCCGGTGGAGCGTTTGACCGCTCTTGGTCTGGGTGTTGCCGCGATGAGCGCCTTCGACAGCCACACGGCCGAGGCCTCGACCGGGGTTCAGGAGGTCGTAGAACAGGCGGCCGAGGCCGAAGAGAGTGCGCCCTTCGACTGGGGCTCGTTCATTGTCGATATGGTCATGCCCATCGGCTTTGGTGCGGGGTCGTTGAACGAGGGGGAGGAGCTCAACCTTTCTATTATGCGTGCGATGGAGCCGGAGTTTCAGGCCATGCTCAAAGACATGGAGCGGGAAGAGGGGCGCCCGCTTACAGAGCAGGAAGTTACTCAGCTTCGGGAACTGTTCGAGGTAGCCATTGGGGGGGCGATGATGTCGCAGGAGGAAGAAGAGTAAAATGGAACTCCAAACCCCCACTCTCTCCATCCCCCTGCCCGACGCTCACACCCAGCCCCTGGTCCACCTCCTCTGGCCGGTGGTGCAATTGGATCCCTATCGGGACAGCCGGATCCCGGCTTCGGCCCTGGGGGATTGCCTTCGGATTCTCAGAGCGGAGCAGCAGCGCCATCGGGAGCAGCAGCTCCGCACGCGTCTGGGGCGGCCGCCGAGAGGGGAGCCCTGGGAAGAGGCACTTTTGAAGGGGGATCCCTGGCTGGATCTTTTAGGGCAGCTTCAGGGTCTTCTGGAGCTGGCGTTGGAGGAGGGGGAGGATCTGCGGGTGATCGGGGATTGATGCGGTTTTTTTGGGTGATCGGCGGGTAGGGATGTCGCCCGGGGGCGCCTGCGGCGCTTTGGCCGCACGCGCCTTGCTCGGTGTGGAGAATCCTCCCCTTATTTCCCTGAATTCTTCTGAATGAATGCTCATTCAGTGTTCATTTCTCAACCCGGCTCTGGAATTCTCAAGACCACCTCGGGATGTGCTTTTTCTGGTAGAGTTCCCGCCTTTAGGCTAAGGATCCAGGCGTGCTGCTAAGTAATCCCCCATTACTTATTTTCTGGACCGGAGATAGATCTGAATGAACTGGGGTTTTTACGGACGCGATCCGGAGCTCCGGGCGCTCGACTCGATGGTCCGCCGTGGCCGCTGGTTTTTCCTCAAGGTGTCCGGCCGGCGCCGCATCGGGAAGACCGAGCTGATCCGGGAGGCCCTGGCTCGCCGCGCCGGTGCGCGTGTCCTTTATGTGCAGATCCCGGACTCCGAGCCCGCCGGTGTGGTGGACGCGGCGCATCGCTACATGGATCTTTTCGAGGTTCCCGGCCCGCGACCGGCTTCTCTCCCGGAGCTTGCCGCCACGATCGGTCGCCTGATGCGTGCAGGCTGGGTCGTCGCTCTGGACGAGTTCCAGTATTTCCACCGTGCCTCTATCGAAGCCTTCTGCTCCTTTCTCCAGGCCGAGGTGGACACTATCCTCCACGAACGTGGCGAACATCGCGGTGGACTGGTGGTTCTGGGCTCGGTCTACACCGAGATGACGGCGCTCCTCGACAACCGCAGCGCCCCTTTGTTCGGCCGTGTCACCGACACCCTGGATCTGCCCCACCTGGACATTACGTCGGTGCTGGAGATCCTTCGCGCCCACGCCGATACCCGCCCGGAACGTCTGCTGTCCCTTTGGAATCTGTTCGAAGGGATTCCGAAGTTCTACAGAGATGCCTGGGAACGTGGTGTCCTTGGCGCTCCCCGCCGCGAGCTGCTCACCGAGATGTTTTTCTCCAGCAGCGCGCCGCTGCGGAACGAAGCCGACCACTGGCTGCTTCAAGAGCTTCGCGGCCGCTATGACATGGTATTGCGCTATGTGGCCGAGCATCCCGGCTGCAAAAATGCGGAGATAGACGACTGGGCGAAGCACCTCGATGCCGGGAGCGAGCGCCAGGTCGGTGGCTACCTTAAGGTGTTGGACGATCGCTACCGGTTGATCGAGCGCCTCCAGCCGATGTTCGCCAAGCCGAATACCCGAAACGGACGTTTTTATGTTCGAGACAACTTCCTCCGCTCCTGGCTCGCCGCGCTCCGTGCGCCGGTGAGTGCGGCTCACTTCCGGCCACTTCCCCTGCTGCTCGATGACGCCGAAACCCGCCTGTATACTGCCGAAGGGCTGGGGCTGGAGCGCCTGGTGGCAACCTTGTACGCCGAGCGCAGCCGTCGGGGGTTGGGAGATCTCCTGGTGAGCGAGGCGGCGCGGGGGTGGTGGGACCGCGCGGGTACCGAGATCGACCTCGTCATCCCCTCCACCGATGAGCAGCGCCTCCGCGTCGTGACCTGCAAGCGTAGTCCCGCCCGATTGATTGCCGATTTGGGAAATTTTGATGGTCATATCGCCCGCTTTCTGGATGCCTCCCCACGCTACCGGACCTGGACCCTCGAACGCTTCGCCGTCGCTCCCACACTGGGGCATGAGCATCGTGTCGCCATCGAGCGCGCCGGCTATGTTCCCCAGGATCTCCACGATCTCACGGCGGGACTTCTTCCGTGAGTGTTGCAGCGCTGCAACACCGTGCGGCGCCCCGTCCTGCTATCTGTGGCTCAGCTCATAAAGGCTTGGTCAAAGCTACTTCCTCAACCGCTCAGTAGACTTCTCCACGGCTTCTGCGGCGGCTTTGGAGACCGGGTTTGTACACCGGAATTGATCGAGGTGGAGGCGGACCCGGGCGGTGGCATCGGTGACTTGATCCAGGATTTCACGGGCTTGTGCCGCTTTGATGCCGGCGCCGTTGGCGAGGGTCAGGATGGCTTCTTGTCCGATCTCCCGTCCGATGCCGCCCACCGTGGTCCATCGCTCTCCCCTTGGGGAGGGGGAATAGGTGAGGTCGAAGCCGGGAGACAGCCGCCAGCCTTTGTCGGGGTCCAGTAGCCATCCGACATTTTTCAGGTGGTCGTCTTCGTTGCAGGCGGCCACGTTGAACACGGCGAGCCGGAACAGGTCGAGCACCTGGGATTGGTCCCCTTGACAAATATGTTTGGTGGCGCGGAGCAGGTGGCTGTAGTCAGCGGCGACCCTCCGAAAATCCACGTTCAATGCGCCGGCGCCGGACAGCATGTGGAGTCTTCGCCCGCCGCCGGGTCGGTCGAAGCGTCGCACCGCAAAGCTGTCTCCGATACCTTCGAGTCTCAGGATCTGATGGCGTGGAACGTCAATGCCTGCCGACGCAGCCATGGACATCCATGCAGCTTCCCGGCGTGCAACTTCCGTGTCGTCACTACTTGTGGGGAACTTGATCAGCCAGGCATCCCAGCCCTGGGGGAGCGGGCCTTCTCCGAACCGGAAGCCGGGGCCGCCGTCGCTCGGGAGCCCGATCAGGGCTTTGGGCCGCGCGCCGCCGGAGGGACCGCCGGCCCGCACCAGTCGCGGCAGTACAGTTTGAACGCGATCATCCCAGACTTTTTGGGCATGCTCAGCCAGTGCGGCCAGCTCTACGGCTTCGTCCAGGGCATTCTGGGGGCCACTTGCAGGCTCAAAGATCAGAGCGCCCATGGTGTTGCTGCCGAGAAAGGCCAGATCTTCAAGGGCAGAGCTGCTTTTTTGCCCTCTCTCTTGAAAGGCCCGGTGCAGCAGCTTGAGGCCCCATCCCTCTGGCCTTGCGTCGTTGAATACGCCGGGAATGGGGAGACCGGGGCGTACCGGATGTTCGATCAGGCCCTTCTGGGAAAGTGGAAGTCGCAGGGGAGAGATTTCTAAGCCGCTGGCGGCAAAGAGCGGGTCGTACTCAAACCAGACCCGTTGCCCGTCCTCCGCCAAGGTACCCACATCTCGCAGCTCTGAAGCGGAAAATTGGAGGCGGACCCGCAGCTCTTTCATGGTGCCTTCCCCCTCAGCCTTCGCAGCTCGGCCATCGATCTTGGGGTGGCTTCCTTGAGCAACCCGTCAAAGTCCTCCAGTCGTTCGAAGGCGGCAGCAATCAGGATCAACGAGGAGATCTGTCCCTGCCCGGATTGCTCCAACCTCGCAATGGTTGCGACGGAGAGCGTACTCCTCCGGGCAAGCTCGGCCTGGGTCCATCCTTTGGCCTTTCTCTGGATCCGTACCCGCCTGCCCAGCATGGCTTCGATGTCGGCGGGGTTCAGCAGCAGCAGGAGGTCGTCCATCCATCACGCAGTTTTGATGGATTTTAACCGATCTGGGGGTTTTTTGATGCAGTTTTGATGGATTTTTTGGCGGGGAGGGGAGCGTCGCCGGGCGGCGCCCCGGTGTTGCAGCGCTGCAACACCCACCCGCTCAGTGCGCCGCCACCTGGCTGCGAATACTCGCGGGATAGCTGTTGAGCGTGTTGATCGTCAGATCGTAGTAGTACTGCCAGGTGGACAGATCAAACTCCCGACGGGGATCGGTGGAGATGTCGTTTCCGATCAGCGCAATCAGCCGCGCTGCTTCCGCTTGCAGATCCAGTGCATCCATGGCGTCTGCGGCCTCTAAAAGCTTCTGATCGTAGCGGTCGGCGCAGGCGTTGTTCTGGAGGCACCACAGCCATAGCTGCCCGTAGCCACTGTAGGGTCCGTAGTAGCCATTCACAAAAGTCTGGTCCACCCCCCATGGGATCATCGTGAACCGGTCACTCACCGGATCGTGGTACAGCCGGTAGTTGTTGGCGGTGGTGTACCCGTCCCAAT
>CAITDR010000563.1 GCA_903891165.1 uncultured Pseudomonadota bacterium | reverse complement strand
TGGAATTTGACGATCTTGGCTATGAAAAAAACTACGATATCATGGCTGCCTATCGACGTTCCAAGCTGGGAAACGTTCTCTATACCCGGATATTGGCCCGGCAGTTGGAGGGCAGCGGGGTTACGGTAAACGCCCTTCATCCTGGTGGGGTGGCCACCAACATCTGGACCGGTGCACCCGGCTGGGCTGCACCGCTCTTGTGTGTGGCCAAGCTGTTTATGATCAGCCCGGCTCAGGGCGCAGAGACCATCACCTACCTCGCCGCGATGCCCGAGGTCGAGGGAAAAACCGGCCTCTACTTTGAGAAAAACCGAGCACAGGCTCCGTCAGCCTTGGCCTTGGACGACGCCCTGGCGGCGCGTCTGTGGGCCGAAAGTGAGCGGCTGACCGGGCTTTCCCGCTGATGTCTGCCGCTTCCGGCTAGGGGTTCAGGTAGCGCGACCGTGCGAGATAGGTCGGGTCGGGGAAATAGCTGAAGATCAAGGTTCCGTTTTTGACGGTCTTGATCACATTCCCGGCCACCTTGGGATCCAGCGCCGGGCAGCCCTGGCTGCGGCCCAGCCGACTCTCCCCGGCCTTCCGGTTCTCTTCGATGGCGCCGGGGGTGGCATAGGCGGCCTGGTGCATCACCACGGCGCGTGGCCGCATCTTGTCGTTGAAGCCACGTTCCAGGCCGTCAATACGCAGTGCCGTGCCGCCGAATTTGGCGCTCTCATAGGTCTCTGCGGTGCGCGAAAGACCCAGAGAAGACTGGTTACTCCCTTCGGTATTGGAGAATTTGGTCGCCATCCGGCTGCCGGAGCCACTGCCGTGGGTCACCAATTCGTGGTGGAGCAGCTTGCCGCTGTCCAGGTCGATCACCCACAGGCGCTTCTGGTCCGATGGCAACGAGAAGTCGATAATCGAGAAGATGGTTTTTTCGGTGTCACCCCGCGCCCAGGCGGTGCGGAAGGCGGTCAGCGCCTTCTCTAACACCGCCGCCCGGAGCCCCTGTTTTTCAAAGGCGTTGGCAGTGATGTGGATGGGGGCCGGTCCCTGATCTTCGGCGTTCTTCTGGCCGACTGCACTCTCCCCTCCCCCCTTTGGCCGCGTCCTTGGCATCCTGTGCCGCAGCCAAGGCTTCTTGCTGAGCGCCATTGCCAGCCTTCTGCTTGAAGCCTGGCTTTTGCGCCTGCTCTTCGGGTGTGGCGGCCTTCTGCTGTTGGGGAGAAGCCTGCGACTTGCTCATCGGTACCTCAGCTTGAGTGTCCCACGGAGGGAGCCGTCGGTCAACTCGCGTCGCCCTTTTTATAGGGAACCAGCTTCTCCCGCAGTTTTCCGATGTGGTCGGAGAGCAGGTTGGCCAGCTTCTCCACCCCCGGCTCGCCCTTCAGCACGTAGTCGTCGATCTCGATCACCATGGAGGTGGTGGCAAAAACCGAGTTCAGCTCATGGTTAAGCTTGATACCGCCCATGACCCCTAGCTTGAAGATGTTGGCCAGATCGGTCTTGTACATCTCCAGCAGATCGTCGGGATCGGAGATGTAGTTTTTGATCTCCGCGCTGATGGTCAACGTAGCTTTGGAGCCGAAAATCGCCGAGGAGATCGCGCCGGTGCCGGAGAGGCGATTCAGGGTGACATACACATTGTGTAGCACCTGATCCTTCCGAACCGAGAAGCGCACCCGCTGGAAGTCATTGTTGGCGTAGAAGCCGGTGGAAACACAGTTGCGCCGGTACATGGCCCGGACGATCTCCCCCACCAGGATCTCGTCCTTGGACTCGCGTACCTCGGCTTTGTGGGCAAATTGAGAAAGAATGGAGATCATTGAGCCCTCCCGGTGCGGCCGCGCAGGTATTTCCGGAGTGTATGGGTGCAGGCATCCACGTCGCGGTCCAGGCGGCGCCCGTCGGTGGCGAAGCCCTCGCCCACATAGTCCTCCATCTTCCAGAACATATCTACTTGAACGTAGATATAGCCCGCGCCCATGTCCGCATCAAAGGTGATGGTGCCGGGCTCAGGGGACTGGATATAGCCGCTCCGAAGCTCCTGCTTCAAGGTAGACCACAACCTTGCGAAATCGTTGGTACGCTCGCCGTAGCCGACGATGATGCCCACCCGGTTGCCCACCGCTTTCTGTTCAGCGAGCGAGTGGGTCAGATGGCGCACCTGGTAGTAGACCCGGCTTTGATCCTTGAAGTTTTCGAAGCGCAGGTAGTGGTTGCTGCCATCGCTGGTCATGTCGATCAGCGACCAGCCGTTGTCCAGCGTGCAGGCGATCAGCAGCCCGATGAAGACATCATCCACCACCGAGGCGGAAAATTGCTGGTTGTGGTAGCGCCAGCTCTCCTTCAGCAGCGACCCGAAGATACGCTCGTGGTCGTCGGCCGTGGGCACCTTGGCGGGCAGCGGCGCGCTGTCCACCAGACGGCGCCAGATGCCGTGGCTGCGGATGGGCACCCATCCCGGCATTCCTTCGTGCCAGAACAGGCTTTGTTCCTCTATTTTGTTCTCGGCCCACAGCTGCAATAGCTCGGCCAGACTGAGGGGGCCCGACGAGCTGCCCCCGCGGGCCACATAGAGTCCGGTTCCTGGTGTTTCCTGCTCCACAAAACCTCCGAAGAGTAGCTATAAGCACAGCAGGCTCGGAGGCCAGTCGCAAAATTCAATTCCGTATCGCTACCGCCGGTGCCGGTCCCACCCGCCAGCCGTAGCGAGCTTTTTTATAGGGAGAAAGCAGGCTCTCCACCCTCCCCAATGATGCCGACGCTGCCCCCGCTTCTTGAAGCAGGCGCCCCTGCTCCTCGGCCTCCGCCTCCCCCTGGTTCAGGATCAGCAGAAAGCCGCCTTCCTCCAGGAGACTCAGGACATGGGCCAAGGTTTTTTCAGGGGCGAGGTAGCGCAGCGGTAGACCCCAGGCTTCCAGAGGTTCGGAGAAAAGAAAGGGAAGAAACCAAGTGATCCGCTGGTAGCGTCCGCTCAGACCACAGACATCTCCCGCCAGGTAGCGACTGCCGGGCAGAGTCGCTGCCACGGCCTCGCCCACGGCCCGCCGGGTGTGGCCCGACCAGTAGCGCCGGTGCGCGTCCAGCTCGATGCCATCCCAGCCCGCCGCCCAGGCCTGCAGACCCGGCAGGGTGGCGCCACTTTTGCAGCCCACATCCAGGCCGATCGCCTTTCGGATCGTCATATCTCTCATCGAGATATCCCGATCGACGATTCGAGGTCCTTCTCTATGCTGATTCGTTATATCCATGGGTGGCATATAACGATCCAATATATCGAGCGTATACAGGCTCTCTGCCAGCTCGATCTCTCCGCAGCAGCGCGGCAGGTCCTGCACCCGGTAGATCTCCGCCAGCTCGGCGAGCCGCTGCCCCGCCGCGCCCTCCCGGCGCAGTCTCCCGCCCCGTGGCGGGGACACGGGCCAGGACCATGACAAAAATTCCCGGAGCCAGAAGCTCATCCCGTCGCGACCCACACACTCTTCAGCTGGGTGTAGGCTTCCAGGACTTCCTTCCCATTTTCACGCCCGAAGCCCGATTGTTTGTAGCCGCCGTAGGGGCTGCTGGCGTCGAAGAGGTTGTAGCTGTTCACCCAGACCGTGCCTGCCCGCAGCCGCCGCGCCATGCTGTGGGCCCGGCCCACGTCGCGGGTCCAGACCCCCGCAGCGAGGCCGTACTCCGTGGCGTCGGCCATCTGCACCGCCTCCTCCACATCCTTGAAGCTGAGCACCGAAAGTACCGGTCCGAAGATCTCTTCTTTTGCGATGGTCATCCCTGGCAGCACCCGGTCAAAGATGGTGGGCTCAACAAAATAGCCGGGCCGGTCAACCGCTCCACCGCAGAGCATCTGTGCGCCTTCTTCCTTTCCTTTCTGAATATAGCCTGCGACCTTGTTGCGGTGATCCTCCGAAATGAGCGGCCCGATCACGGTGCCGGACTCCATCGGGTCGCCGACTTTGTAGCTGCGGGTGGCCTCCAACAGATGCTCCAACACCTGATCCTTTACGGATTCCTCAACAAGAAGACGACTTCCAGCAGTGCAGATTTCGCCCTGGTTATAGAAGATCGCACGGGCCGCAGCCTTCGCGGCCGTGGGCAGATCGGCATCCGCAAAAATGATGTTCGGGCTCTTTCCCCCCAGCTCCAACGAGAGCTTTTTGAGGGTTCCC
>CAITDR010000562.1 GCA_903891165.1 uncultured Pseudomonadota bacterium | reverse complement strand
TCCAGAAGTCCCCGGAATAACGGTGGCGATGGGTAGTGAAGATTCGCGGTCGAGCCACCTCTCCTCCTTCTACCTGCTCTGCTACCCCGACGAGCTTCGCGGCACAAGGCGCCACCCGGTCGGTGCCTCACGGCGCGAACACCCTCGGCAGTCCCGTCAGCGGACGGTGGCACCGGCGGGGACGGTCTCACATTAGCACGAGCTGATCCGCCGAAAGGACTGGAGGAGGCGCCTGGCGGCGGAGGTGGATCCCGCTCGGGGCCTCCCGCCGCCCCGCTGGGAGTCGAAGACGACGAGGCCAAGGAAGCGGACGCCGTAGGGCGCAAAAGAACCACGGTAGATCGTTCCCGCTCCGCGTTAGCCAGTCCCGCGGGAGCCGAGCCTCGGATGAGCCTGAAGTACCTCGTTGACGAAGCCAAACAGAGACTTCAGCGCCGCTGGCCCGCCGTAATGGTCGGCGACGAGGAGCGCATTCTGAGCCACACGCCTCTTGGCGGCGCCCCCGTCGAGCTGAAGCGGTTCCACGTCCTCGCAGCCCAGGATGTCGAGGCGGGCGTGCAATTCCTCGCGGTCGTGGCAGAGGCTTTCGGATCCGTCGGCGAGCATCGGATCCTTCCTGCCCACGAGAACGCGCTCCTCGACATTTCCTCGGGCCTGGAGATCAAGACCGGAAGTGCGTTCGATCCGCACGACCAATGGGTGAGCAGCGCGATCATCACGACGAGCCGCGTCCTCCACATCTTTACCGACGCGGCCGCGGTGCCGTACGCCGAGATCCTCTCAGCATTTTCGGGCAGCCGGCTCCACCCGGTGCTCCGGGACAAGCTCTACTGGCAGGCCCACGACGACGACCGCCCACCCGACCTGTTCATCTGCCACGATGGCGCGGACAAGGAGAGCTTCGTCCGCCCGCTGGTCGAGTCGTTGAACCGTCAGCTCGTCAAGGTGTGGTACGACGAGCAATCCCTTCGGCCCGGCGAAAGCCTCGTGGACGGGGTCGAGCGTGGACTCCAGACGGCACGCTACGGAATCCTCGTATTGTCAAGTAGCTTCTTGGCCAACAAACGATGGGCCGCGCGTGAGTTTCGGAGCTTGGTTACGCGTGATGTCGGGGCGGAGAACCGCATCCTCGTGCCGATCTGGCTCGGTGTGGAGCGCGATGCGGTCGCTCTCTACTCCCTCGACCTGGCCGATCGGGTCGCGGTCGTCGTCCGCGATGGTACCCCTCCAGCAGCGGTTGCCGACCAGCTCATCCGCACGCTGCGCCTAGCGGTTCCCGATCTACGTCCGCGAAAGCCGTGAACCGATAGTCAGGTGGACGGTGCTGGAGGCAACTGCGGGAGAGCCGTGAGCCCCCGCAACACCAATTCCAGCACCCGGCGACCGTCTCTCGCCCTGATCAGCTCTCGGTTTTCGTCGTCCGTGAGCCCGTTGTTCAATGCGACGGCCAAGCCCCGCTGCCCGAGCGCGGCGATCTCGACCGCGACGCCCTCTCGGGTGTCGAACGGCAGGCCGTGGTTCGTCGCCAGCGCGCGTGCATCGTCGTACGCCGAGGGGCCCAGCGACCGGCCGATGGTGGCCCGGGCGCTGTCCTCGGTCATCACCGCGGGGCCGTTTTCGCGACCTTGTTGCAGCAACTCGGCCACCACCGCCGCCGCTCCGCCGTATGCACCGATGAGATAGAGCGGCGCGCCGAGTCGAAGCGAATGCAGGGCTTCCTCCACCAGCCCGGGTAGCCAGCCCATGCTGACGAGCGGCCCACCCACCACGATCCGAGGACGGGGTGGCGCCCCCGGCTTGGGCTGGGTGGCCCGGAGGCGCATCTCGCGCAGCCCGAGGCCTACGGCAACGAGGCGGGGGACGCTGTTGATCGCAGGGAAAGCTCCCGTGGCCCACGGTTCGTACGGCAGCCCCGCCAGGTCTGGTGCGGGCGCGCGGTCGAGGCTCGCGAGTCTGCCGAAGAGATTGAGTTGCTCGTCCCGATAGGAGAGGTGCATCGGCCAAGGCGGGAAGTTCACGACCGGCGCGTTCCACCGTCGGCCTAGGATGTTCGCGAGATCGCCGTACCGCCGCACTACGTCGAAGAGCCGTTGAGTGAAGTTCGACTGACCAGCGGAGGTGTAGTTCAGCATGCCTCCGTAGATGATGCGGAGCCCCGCAAGCAGCACGCCCAAGTGCAGCTTGTCGGTCAAAGCGTCGACGTGATGGGCGACGAAGCCGCGCTCGAAGAGGACCACGTCGCCGGGCGAGGAGACGCTGACGACCACCTCCTGGACATGCCCCGGCACACCCGCGCGAACGATGCGCCCCAGGGGTGTCAGCAAGCTGCGCCCGCGAGAAAGGGAAGCGAGAACGGCACGCTCCTCGTCAGGAAGCGGAGGATCGGGGTAGACAAAGGTGCGAATTCTCGGCCGGTGGGCGAAATCGAGCGCTTCAGGGGCGCTGCCGAGATGAACGGTGCGGGCATCTGGCGGGTCGCCCAACGCCTTCCGCTCTAGGCGGTCCCGCATCGCGGCGAGGAGAACGGCGGTGAACACCCGGAGACGCTCTGCGACCGCCGCCTTGAGCTGATCTGCAGACGGCGCTTCCCCCTTCGGAATCGACGGGCCGCGCCAGCGCACCCAGGTGGCGTTGCCCACGTACGGAAAGGCGCGAGACGACGACTCCTGCAGCGCATCCACCACCACCACGGTCCGACCGGCGCGCTTCGCGGTGAGAAGCTCGCGACGGCACCAAGGTCGGGTGCTCCATGCGTCGGTCCAAACGACCAGCAAGACGTCCGAGTCCCGTACCTCCTTTTCGAGACGTTGCTCGAAGTCCTCACCCGGTCCAATCTTGGCGGAATCGAAGAAACGCTCCACCGCGTGCTCTTCCAGCGCGGTCAACATCCCGCGGACCGGATCGGTCGCGGCGTCCGCTAGGTCGGCCTTTGCGTGGCTGACGAACACCTGGATCGGCACTTGCATCCGACCCACCTCGTCCGGCGGGCCGCGCCCGGACAGGAGGTAAAGAGCCCGGACACCGACGTGCTGAAGGATGGTTTCGAGCTGGGTTTCCACGGCGACCTTGCGAACACTGGCCGTCAGACCGGCGGGAACCACGTCGAATCCGCCCGCGTCGAGGGCGAGCGGGACCACCGAGCGGTGCGTAGGGTCCGCGTGCGCGTCTGCGATGGCCTGCGCGAGGTGGTTCCCCCAGGCTTCCCCGGTACCACCATCGGTCCGCCGAGCCATCCGAGCATCGAGCAGGTAGACGAGCAATGTCGCCTCCGAGCCTGTGCCCCAGCACTCCGCGAGCGGCGGCGGGCTACCATCGGAAGTTGCCCGACCGAACCACGTCGGTAAGCGAAGTTCCAGCGCGGCCGGGGCACCGTAGAGGCGCAGCAGGAGTTGCATGGCCAGAGACGCACGGTCCACGGGACCACCGGGTGCCGGCCCGAAAACGGGAGACTCCGGATGGGCGAGGACGACGACGTGAAGCGGGATGGGCATCGCGCGTCAGTCCGTCCACCGCGCGCCGGTCCAGTTCCGCCCGAACGAGTCCCGTCCGTTGTTCGGCCAGGGCGCGCGGTCACGGCGTAGAAACGCCTCGTGGATCCAGCGCTGGACCTCGTATGCGTTGTCGGACCATGCGTAGAGCTTCGCGAAGGGGTCCAACCCGGTCAGGTTGTCGGCCAAGCGCGGGGGCAGGGTGTGGGGGTCGTACTGGCCCGGCGGCCGCACGTTCGTCGGGAGTAAGATGCCCAGCAGCCCAGAGCGTGGGTTGAACTGCGTGTTTCGGAGGCTCGAATCGATCTCCCAGTCGACATGCTTTCGCTGCCAAGTATCGCGGCCGACGAGCACCAACGTGACCGTGGAGTCCCGCAGCCATTCGTCCCGGATCTTCTGGCGGATGGTCTCGGTCGCCAGCCCGTCGGGGATATCCCCGATCCTGACGGACCAGTCCACGACGACGCTCGCGAACTGCCGCGCGAACTGATCCCTGTACGCCTGGTCAAGCGCATGGTGGTAGCTGATGAAGACCCTGTGGCGATCGGACATGGCTGACCTCCTACCGCATCTATCTCGGCGCGACCGAGGAGGTTAGCCCATTCTGAGCCCTGAATCGACTAAATTTTCAATCATAAATTTAAAAATATCAGGTTCATGTTAGGTAGTTGATGTTCAACCGCCAACTTCCCAATAGGTACCTGATGATGCATAGTAACCTGTCCCGAAAAGGCCCGCTCCTCCAGCCCACCGTGCATCTTGACGACCCGACGGTGACAAGATTCGCAGGCTTGATCCCTTTCTTTCTCTTCGCGGAGAAAGTACTCAACCTGACGAACCGCTTACGCGACGCAAGTTCTGACTCTCGGACTCGCGTTTCCTTCCCTATCCAACATCTCTTTTCAGCCTTCATGGCCGCATCCCTCGCGGGAGTTCAGAAGCTGGCTCACCTGGAGTTGCTCAGGCACGACCGGGTCTTCCAGAAGATGGTCCGGCTCAAGGCATGGCCCACGCGGAAGGTCTTTGCCAACGCCCTGGATGCCTCCGACCAGACGATTCAGGGTATCTCGGGTCTCCTTACAAACCTTGGTTGTTCCACCATTCCCAAACAGCAAGCCTATGTGCTGGACTTCGATACCACCGCGCTGCTGGCCTATGGTCAGCAGGAGGGTACCTGCTTCGGCTACAACGGAAAAGGCAGGAATCGCCTACGCTATCACCCGATCGTCGCCGCCATCGGCGAAACCTCCGCCGTGGTGAATGCCTCCTTCCGAGACGGTACTGCCCTTAAAGCCGAGGAATATGGTGAATTTCTCCTCAGCACCATTGAAAAAACTACGGCCTGTCTTGCCGGTCCGCTGACTGCCATCCGGGCCGACTCCGGCTTCTGGTCCCGTCACCTCATGCAGACGCTCGTTGACAGGAAAATCCTATTTGCAATCGTGCATCCCATGTACAAGCCCCTTCAGCTTCTCTTCTGGAAGATGGTCTTTGTACCCCAACCAGACGACCCGGACCTGGAACTGGGGGGGGTGCCGGGGAAAGAAATGGGCCTGCCAGAGCAGGTGAGCGTCGTGATCATTCGTCGCCGCGTCCACGATCCCAAGGAACCACCCCAGGGCAAAAAAGCCAATGGAGACCCAGACTGGCGCTATCAGGCCATCGCAACGACACTCTCAACTGATATGCCCCCGGTGGAGGTCTGGCGGTTCTACAACCACCGCGCCGAGATCGAGCGGGTCTTCCGAGATGGCAAGCAGGAACTGGGGCTGGGCTGGCTGGTGAGCCATTCTTCGCGCGGAAACGAGACCGCGTTCCTTCTTCGTTTATTGGCGATGAATATGGATATTCTCTTCAATCAGTCGGCGCAGGAAAGGGCGACCGAGCGCGGAGAGAAGGTACAGGAGGTGGGGCTGGGCTACCGGCAGACACGCCTCTACAACCTGGCGGGGCGGCTCGTGAATCGGGGCGGCTCGTGGCATCTTCGTCTCACCCCGAACCGGATGATCGGGTCACTGATGAGGTTTTATGCACACAACTTACAGGTTGTCTTCTAAGGAGAATCGGGAATGAACACAGACAATGTTGCGACGTTGACTCAGACACGGGCGGTCTGCGACCGGTGAGATTTGCTCCGTTGTTTGGCCTCCCCCTCCATCCTGAACACAGAAGCAGTAGATAATCGCGGAAGATTAGGTGGAGATGGGGTTGCGACGCTTACCCTGGGCTTGGGGCACATTTTGGGTTAGCCTCAGTGCGGCCTTCGGGTCGAGGAGGCGACCATGCTGCAGCGCAACTTGTACCCGAGCGGCCGCTCGTTCAGGGACATCCGCGAGCGCACCGCGGGCTCTTCCGGCCCATGCGTCTTCATCTCCTACCGCTCGTCGGATCGCAGGATCGCGCTGGAGCTTGCGGCAGCATTCGACGCCGCCGGCCTCGACTACTACATCGACGTCGCCGACGCTGGCCTTCAGGCCGCCTCGGCCTCGGGCGACTCCGAAGCCGTCGTCAAGGCCATCGAGGAGGGCATCCGGCGTTCCACGCACCTCATCGGGATCGTCACGGAGGCCACGAAGGAGTCGTGGTGGGTGCCGTTCGAGATCGGCTCGTCACGGGCAGCTGCGACTGCAGCCGGGGTCGAGCCCACGGAGAGGACGGCCTACTTGGTCGACCGCAGCGTCACCGTCCTGCCCGACTACATGAAGGTGTCGGCGCTGCTCGGCCTTCCCGCCGACCTCTCCGCCTGGATTTCAAAGGTGGTCCCGTTCGGCGCCTGGTGGGACAGCCAGCGCGCTCGGAGTGCAGGCGCCGCTCCCACGCCGTCAGCACTTCCCGCCGCGCGTAGCCCCCTCCGCTTCTACCGCCGTTGACCCGGCATCGTGCGCCGTCGGTTCCGGTAGATCGCCGGCCTCCAGCGCGGCGTCCCGAACTCCAGCGGCAGGGCCCTCAGCGTCGCGACGGGTGCCCGGGGAACTCCGAACGAGGTACTATCGGGATCGATGCAGCTGACTCCCGAGCGCCTCGCCCACCCCCGGAATCCGCCGCAGCATCGGCGCGTGGCTCCCCAGGCGGTGGCGGACGGCGGGCCGGCTCCAGCGCGTCTCCAAGTTCGGTGGATAGCTAAGTGAAACCAGTATTTATCGTTGGCGGGATGCCGGACGCGCTCGAGGCGATCGGCGATTTTCACGCCGTCGTAGACACACTCGATGGGCCGGCGGCGGCGCACCTCGTCGAGTCCCTGCGCGTGGCCCTCGGTGCCGAGAGCGACGTCGTGCTCGATGATCTGTCCGTGGACGTCAGCGGGGATGAGCTCGGATCTAGGATTCGCGAGGCCATTCGGAGTTCGAGCACCGTGATCGTGCTCGACAGCGACGCGTCGCGCGGATCCAGTTGGGTTCGATATGAGGTGTCGTTGGCCCAGGCACTCGGGACGCCCGTCGTCCTCGTCCGCTCGGGACCGTCTTCAGGCGGCGACGGGGCGCCCATGACCGCCGGACTGCCGGTCGTGGCCTACGGACAATGGGGCCAGCTTCGGAGGTTCATCGAGAACGCATCATCCGAGCCGGTTGGGACCAAGACCTCGGAAAAATCATAGAAATGCCGTGACGCGGGCGGTCTCGACGCGGCTACGCAGCCCGGAGCACCTTGCGCCGCCAGTCAGCGTCGTTGTGGAAGTCGTCGTCTCCGTTCAACCAGCCGACGAGGTTTAGGTAGGTCCAAGCGTTGTCCTTGTTCACGAACAGGCTGTGTTTTCCACTGTTGTTAGGAGTCTTGGTCAGGTACGGGTAGAGGCCGAGAAACTCCTGCCGATCACACACGTCGAGCATGGCGCGAGCCGCCGCAATCTCGTCGTCCTTGTCCTGCACGGGTAGCACCGCTACCCGCTTGTTGCGGCCGTCTGCGAACCCGAGTTCCCAGGGCACCCACCGCGACGACTTAGCGTTCTCCGTATAGGCGAGGACCAAGCCCCGGGAGTGGTCCAGACGGTTGCGGAGACGTCTCGCGGTCTCCGTGGTGACGTCGTCGGGGTCCAGGTCTGGGTCCTCGTTTCGGTCGATGTACACGGAGAGCCCTTCGGCGCGGAAGTCATCGGCGATCTGGTCCAAGACGTCCGTCCTCAAGCTGTGCGACAGGAACACGTCGTACTCCTGATCCGCCGGTGCCGGCAGGAGACGTCGCGCGGAGGCCTTCTTCAGGATGCCTTTCAAGCCCTCCTGAAGGGCGCGGCGTTCGAGCTCTCGGGTTTGATAAACGGCCATGCATCGACATCCACTCCACGCGCCTATCCTGCGCCCTACCCGTGATCGACCCGGCAGCAGCACCTCCACCAGGCCACCTGTGACCGCATGAGGCGGGGCACCGGTGCCGACCCTCCCTGCGTCCAGCGGCCCACGGTCCACCGAGGTGGGAGAGCCCGCCACCCGACTGTCGACCATCGCGGACCGCGATTCCACCTTGCCGCCTCAACTCGTGATGTCGGAATATTCCTCATGATGCCGTGGAATATGTGGCATCGATTCCGCAACAGCATCGTCATTATTCCGGCATCACCGAGCTGTCCAACCCCCTCCACTTCGATTTTTATCAGCGAGATGGGCAGGGAACCCTGGCCGCAGTAGTGGCCGGGCCGTTGCAGGGAGGCCAGGAGTGGGGGGAGGAGATCGGGAAGGAGTGTAGACATAGCGGCGCTTTTATCCAAAATGGGGAGGCACGGCTCGAAAAGAATGGCTGAGTGAACCCGGGTTCACTCAGCCCCGCTGGCCGCTGCTGCCTCCCTCCAAAAACCACCCCTCCTGCTCCGCCTTCACCCCCCGCTCCAAAAGTACCTGGGCCAGCTCAGGGAGCGGTGCGCTGGGATCCTGGAGCCAGGCGGTCAACGCGATCCGGTCCCGCTCGGTCAGCGGGCGGGTCGGCATCCGATCCAGGGTGGCCACGTCCATACGGAAGGGGTGGACGGGCACCGCTACGATACTTTGAAGGTGCCGGAAGATGCGCAGGCCGCCCACATCCAGATCGCTCCAGTGATCGACCCGCTGGATGCCCGCTGCACACAACCGCTCCAAAAAGCCTCGCTCCAACGCACCGGGGAAGCCCGAGGTGAACATGGCAAGGCTTCCCTTGGGCAGTCCGGCGCGCACCTCCTCCTCAAAGGCCACGAGGTTCTCCACCGTCAGCACCCGTTCAGCCTGCACCTCCAGATCTTCCATGTGCTCTATGCTTTCCTGGGTGAGCGCCAGCCAGGGACGGCTCCATCGGCCGTCCACCCGGGTGTCCCCGATCCGAAAGCGGAAGTCGCCATAGACCAGCACCGCCCGCCCGTGCAGGCGCACCACTTCTTCGAGGGCAAAGCCGCCAAAGGCTGCCTCCAGGGCCTCCCGGTGGTCCTGCACCCGTACCGCCTTCGTATGGCCCCCCACCCGCACCGATAGCAGCCGTCCACGAGGAGTACGTCCGGCGCGCAGATCCTCGCCAATGGCCAGCACCAGCGCTGTGGCCATCGCATCCTGCTCCCCCCTCAACAAAAGCCACTCGCGCATCGCGGCCAGCACCGGATGATCGGGGGGATCGGCAACCGCCAGCCAGCCCGCCACGTCCGGATTTTCGCTGGGAGGCGGCAACAAAAAAGTGCGCCCGGCCTCGGTGATCTGCCACTGGTAGGGCTCCCAGTCGCCCCGACGGTTCCGCCGCTCATGCACCCGGACCAGGCCATACTCCAGCAGCTCCTCCAAAAAAGCTTCCGCCATCACCTGATCCACCCCCGGACCGGCGGCCCGTCCGGCCGTCTGCCATCGACAGAGCCCGGAATCCAGTGCCCCCGCCAACAGCCGCAGTGCCGCCGGAGGGATTTTTGTTCTTTCGGGTGTTGGCGCTCCCTCCACCTCCACCCAGCGCCGATCCGACCCATCGCTCCGGTAGCTACGGCCCATCGGGAGCTCTCAGGCTGAGCTTGATGCGGGGAGCAAGGGGAACCCGGCCTCCAACCTCCATCACCCCCCGGCTCCGGGTACACAGCCACACCGCTGAGAGCCAGTCCCCACACTGTTGCAGGTCCGAGGTGGTGGGCATCGACAACAGGTACTGCGCCCCGGTCCGCCCCAGAAAATTGCCCAGCTCGTTGATTTTATGGACATCAGAGGCAGAAAAAGGCTCGTCGATGAGAAAAAAGCCGGCGCTGTCGGTCTCCAGGGAGACCGCGATCATCCCCATCAAAATGGACAGGGCCGCCTTCTGCCCTCCCGACAGATCTTCGGAGTCGTGGTGGACCGGGGCCTTTTCGCCGACCCGCACCCGCACGACACAGGAAAACTGGTCGTCGTCCCGCTCTTCCAGGCGACCCTCCAACTGAAAGTCCAGGGACTGCGCGGCCTCCTTCAAGCGGGCAAAATAGCTGCGGAACACCCGCTCTGTGGTGCGATGGTATTGATCCCGAGCCTCCTCGGCGGCGCGTCGGGTGGCATCCAGGCCACCGGCCAGCTCCTCCAGACGCCTTTGGACGGCATTGACCTCACTTTTTTGCCGGTCCAGGTTGATGGGCAACAGGCGGTCCCGCTCATCGGCGGTAAAGCGTCCCAGCTCCTGATCGAGGGTGACGATGTAGGAATCCAGCGATTTGAGCGGCAGCTTCTCCTCCAGGATCCGGTCGATCTCCGCGTCGCGTGTGCCAACGGGCTGAGCGAGCCGTATTCCCAGCTCGGCCTCCGCCTCTGCCAGGCCGGGGAGCAGCGCCGCGATTCTTTTTGTGGTCTGATCTAATGCAGACGCCGATACATTTTTTCTCTCCTCCACTGCACCGATCTGCCTTCCCAGGCGTTCACGGGTCGCGCGATAGGACTCTCCTTCCACCTGGAGCGCCTTCAGGTCGGCGTCCAGAGCTTGAACCACCCCCATTTCGGACTGAACTGTAAGCTGAATCACCGAAAATTCGTCGCGGGCTGCCTCCCAGCGTAGCCTTGCCTCCTGCCGAACAATCTGCTGCCGGAACAGCTCCCGTTCCCGACGAATTTTTTGTTGTTGGGACTGCCAAAGCTGCTCATCTCCCGCCAGCTTTTCCAGCTCCGTCTCCAGTTGCTGCCGCTGCTGTTCGCGCGCGCCTCGGCCCAGGAAAAACCGGGGTTCTGACATCCGCCGTGCCTCCACACGGGACAGACCAAAACCGTCCAGAGCGAGGCGTTCTCCCTGCCGAATCGGCGCCAGAGGGTCGGGTGGCTCTCCTGTCTCCACATGGCGGACCAGCCGGGCGATCAGCGACCGATAGCGCGGCTCCCGTACCTCCAGCAGGGTGAACAGGCCCATCTGATCGGCGGGAGAGCTGCCTTTGATGTCGGGCGCCAGCACACCATGTGGATAGCCCAGACGACGGGAGAGCGCCGCAGCCTCGGCCCAGGTGTTGGGGTCATGCACCAGTACCGCAAGGCGATGGCGCCCAAAAAAGGCTTCAATCGCCGGACGCCAAACATCTTCTCGGACCTCCACCACCTCGGCCAACAGATGGTGGAGGATGCCGGCACGTCGGAGCTGCTCCCGAAAACGCTCCACTTCGGGCGGCCAGGGCGTGATCCCTTTGCGGACCAGCTCCAATTCGGCCTCCAGCCTCTGGCGTGTAGCAACGCGGTCCTGTGCGGTGGCAGCGCCGGCAGCCAGAGCGGTACCGCATGCCTCCTCTTGCTGCCGAAGCTCTTCGAGGTTTTGGGGCGGAACATCGCCTTCTTTCCGAAGACGCTCCAGCTCTCCCAGCCGGGCATCAGCCCTGGCGTGCCGGGCTACAGCCGCATCCCTCTGCTTCTGCAGATCGGAAAGCTGCTCTTTATGAGCCTGTAGTTGGGCGGTCACCTCTCGGATCTGTACGCTCAGCTCCTGTTCCTGAATCTCGGCCTCCTCCAGCCGAATACGCTGCGCTTGTTGGCTGCGAAGCTGTTGCTCGTGCTCCTCCGACAGGCGCTGCACCTCGGCGCGTGCTGCCTCCAACTGAAGCCAGGGACGGGCCCTCCGCAGGGTCTCCAGACGTGCGCTTTTTTCCAGAAATTCCTCATGGCGCCGCACCCGGCCTTCCAGAATCCCCAGCTTTTCCCGCGCATCTTTCAGATCTCTCTGGGTGGCCGCTACCTTCCGGCTGGCCTCCTGCAGTTCGCGCACCCGCTCCTTCCAGGTCTCCTGGGCGTCCAGCCCGCCGATGATGTCGTAGAGATCATGAAAAAGGGCCGCACCATCCCGACGGCAGAAGCTGGCGATCTGCCCCTGAGGCAGGGAAAGCAATTTCAGATATTGCCTCCCAATCCCTACTTTTTTCAGGCGGTCCCGATAGTCCTGGCGGGTGGGCAGCGGACGATAGCGACGGCCGGCATCCAGCGGCCGTACATCCCCGTCCAACAAATAGTATTCTGTCTCATAGTCTCTTTCCTGAGTCGCCCGGAACACCACCGCGAGAGTAACAAAATCTTGAGAATGCTCACCCAGGGGGTCAAAGGGACGGCGGCGACTGCCTGCTTCGGGCTGGTTGTTGACCAGCAAGCGCACCATGGCGATAGGGGCCGCCTGCTTCAACAGATAATTCCGGGTGGATCGGTCGCCGCTCAGCTCTCCGCCCAGCGCCACCTTGATCGCGTCCAACACGCTGGTCTTGCCAGAACCGTTTTCGCCGGTGAGGACCGTGACGCCCCGGGCCAGGGGCAGCACCTGGTGGGCCTGCATATCCCAGTGGAGCAGCTCCACATGTTCCAGGCGGATCATTCGGCCTCCTCGGGAATACGAGAGCCTTTGGCCACCCGCAGAACCGCCGCATTCACATCCTCGGTGCCCAGGCGGCGGGCGAGGTCCACCACAAAATCCTCCATCCGCCGCAGGTCCAGGTACACATACAAACCCGAGTCCGCCCAGATCCGATCCCGTTTTTCGTCATAGCGGATAAAACGGAGGGCCTGGAGACGATTGAGCAGGCCCTTGAATCGGGAGATCGAGATCACCTCGGCAAACTCGGTCTTCACATTGTTCCAGGGGATATAGGTGGCTTCGTCGTCCTCTTCCTTAAAAAGTGCGGTCTGGCCGGCGCCGGGAGGAGCCGTTTGAAGATCCCGGCGCAGGTTGGTCCACTCGCGGTAGACCAGGTGCACCCACAGGTAAACCAGCAAACGGATATGGCCCGCATCCAGACCCATCCGATTCCGAAGGTCGGTCGCGGTATTTTCTGCCATCCCTGGCCGCACGCCAAGGTGTCCGAGGTTCTCTACCAATTCGTAGCCCACCTGCGCCAGCCGTTGCTTCACCTCCGCAAAAAAGGGCGGATTTCCCACCAGATCCTGGTAGATCTGGCCGTGTTCGCGGTCTCCTTTGCGAAGAACACCTTCCCGCAACAAAAAATGAGCGATACGCCCTGCACGATCCTCGGTCATCCGGCTTCCTGAAGGTGGAGGGTGATGCGGCTGTAGCGATCTCTCCCGACTGAGCACATCTGCGTCGCAAGCCACTCCTGAAAATTTTTGTGATTCACTCCGTCCGGCAACTGTACCCGGACGCTGCGGCCATCGTCCAGGGGAAAGTGCGGACCTTCCGCCTCCAGCCGGCACAACAACGAAAGTTCCCAGATCGCGGTTCCAAAATCGGCGGTCATCCACTGCTCCAGCTCCAGGGGGCCAGGATGATCGGCAAAGCAACGGCTCAGGTGGCTACGGAGCGCGGCGGCGGGATCCAGATCCGTAATTTCCAAGGGTTCCGCCAGGGGAAGAATCGGAGCGACGTACACAAAAGCCTGGGACTGGTCGGGCAGACGGCGCCGGGCGCCATGAAAGCGTGCCGCGACCTCCTCCGTAGAAAGGGTGGGAGGAGGAAGAGCAATTTGGAGAATGCCGGTGCTATGCAGACTTTCGAGGGTGGCCTCCGGTGCTCCCATCACCGCCTCCGCAAGCTGTGTCAGCGAATAGCCCGCCTCCGAGCTGTAGAGCTGCTCCAGGTTCCACGCCTGCAAGCGGGTATGGATACCCGTGTGCATCCGAACCAGCTCCTGAATCACCTCGTGCAGGCGGACAATCCGCGAAAATTCGCGCGAAGCGGCATCCAGACGCCCCGAGAGGGTTTCGAGCACCCCGCGAATGGTGTGGAGCTGGGCCGCATGTTCCTGCTGAGACCAGGCGATCATCCGTGCCGGACGCCCCAATTGCAGCACTTGCCTGGCCTCCTCCACCCGGTCTTCGATAAGCACATGGAGCTGGTCCAACAGCAGAGAAAGCGGAGTCCGAGCCCCATCCAGGCGCGCGCCGAATTCCGCGTTCTGTGCTGCCCGGGCCAGGGCATTTTGAGGGGAGAGATTGCCCAGGTCGGCGGCCGCCAGCAAGGACAGCAGGTTCACGCCGACCAGAGAGGGCACATAGCTGTTGTCCACCGCCCGCAATTCGAGCCATCCCCCCTTTTTGAGAGAGTCGACAAGCCCATCCACCCGCGACGGATCCAGAAAGGCGGCCATGGAGCGGATTCGGTCGATGGTGGAGCGCCCGCCCGCGCGGGACAGCTCATGCAGCAGCATCAATTTGAGGCATGTATCGAGGAGGTTTTGAGAAAATAGCGCACGGATCAGATCAAAAACCGGCAAGATCCCCTGAGCAAAGCGAAAACTTTCCAGCCGCTCGGGATCAACATCCCCGACCAGGGCTTGGGCAACTTCTTGGTGGAGGGTGGGCTCGGAAATAGTACACTCGGGGAGACGAATTGTAGCATGGTAGTACCGGAGGCAGTCACGTTGCCGGGCGATCTGCCCCGGAAAAGCCACGCCAGGCTTCCCCTGGTAGGCGTGCCACCAGCTCACGCCCCACCAGGACGGCCGCTTCCTGGACATCCCAGGCCACCCCCGCCCTCAGGAGCAGACTCACATCCGACGTAAACCGGGTATCCGTCAATTTACGGGCCAGGTTTTCCTCAAACTCCGCCCGGTGAATAGCATGACCTTCGGCTTTCATGTAGGCCAGGAAAGCAACCACAATCCGATCCGGATCCGCCTCACTCCGGGTCAGGGCATCCCAGAGATCGAAGAGATCGCGGCCTTTTCGGCGTTGGTAGAGCGCCCGCAGCTTGGTGCCCAGCTGCTCGTCGAGGGTATAGCCGGTGACCTCGGCCTCTCCCGTGAACCAACGCGACTGAACCCGGAAGGGGTATTTTTGTAAGCCGAATACTGAAAAGTGTTCCCGACTATTGATCTCCACCTTCAGCTTCAGGCGGACCGACGGTTCGCCCTCGGACATCAACCGGTAGCTGAGCGTGACCCGCCCATCCGAAAACTCCCGCTTGGGAGAACCAAGCCAGGGATCCAGGCTGGTTCTCAAGGCGTTGAGGGTGTCGCCGATGGGCTCAGGCCGCGTCTGGACCAGATCGATATCTTCTGAATACCGGGCGGCCGACAAATGGAGCTTGTAGAGAGCCGTTCCCCCACGGAAGGCCAGACGCTCGCGCAAAAAGGGGTCCGAGTAAAGCTCCACCAGGGCCCGGCTGATGATCAAATCCTGCTCCACCTGGTGGTCCGCCACCCAAGGGGCCGTGGCCCGCCACTGGTCTATAAAGGCTTTGGGTATCATAGTTCAATCTCGGTATTTACAAACACGCGCCAGCGCGCATCGCAGGTGGTGCGGATGAAGGGCTGCTCCACATCCAAGGCACAAGGCGGCGCCTCGGCCACATAGGCCGCCAGATCATCGGTAGGGCAGAATTTTAAAAGATCCAGTAAAAAGCCGAGTCTCTGAGACCAGGCAATAGGAGAAAGCGGCGCTACCTGCAAGAGGCTTTTTTGTTGGAGAACCTCGGAAAGCTCCGCCAGAACACCCGCGACATGGTCCAGCCCCCCAACCCGATGGGGATAGCCCACCAGATCCAGGGCGGTGACCTCGGGCGTGGCAATACGAACCGTCCCTTTCGGCGTATTTCGAACGGCTACGGGGAGTTGCTCCAGGTTGGTACGCATCGAAAAATCAATATGCACCTGCTCACAACAAATCGGACGATGGGGTCGCGAGAGCATCACCTGAAAGGTCTGGGGACGCTGGTGGGCGGCTCCATGCAACTCTGCGGCGGAAAGTAAAGAGACATAGTAGGGAATTTTCAGCCTTGTCGCCAGATCATCGATAAACCAGAGCGGAGGCAGGCAGCCCAGGCGCCGATACTCAGGCGGCAGGATCAGGTGATAGCCCCGCAAGGGGGTCGCGATCTCCCGACCTTGCCGAAGGCGCCGAAGGACACCTTGTACCGCTGCTTCCTGCCCACCGTGAACCCGGGCGGCCTCCTCAGTAGTGAAGCTGATCCGGCCCTCGGCGGCCAGATCGTCGATCCATCGATGAAGTGAGGAGGAGTTCACTCTCAGAAGCTACGGTGAAATGATATTTTTTGCAAGTGAAATTTCTGGGGGAGAGGAATAGGTTCCAGTCGTCGAATACCTCACTTTTTCAACAACCTTGGTTGTATAAAAAGTGAGTTTCTGCTATTCTCCCCCCATGAACGCCGCCCTTCGCCTCAGCCCCCTGCTGGACCCGCAGCTCCAAAAACTCCTCGTGGAAGCCATCCGGGGTGGAGAGATAGAGCGGGCCTACCGCAGTATCCCAGGCTATCCCCTGCACTATCCCGGACAAGCCGCCTATGCCGAGCGCTGCCTGTGGCTGGACCGACTGCTGCTGCCCCGGGGCTGGACCCGCAGTGATCCCGACCTTCAAGTCGTCTTCACCTCGCCCTGCGGCAAATTCCGGCTGGTCACCATGGCAGGCGACCCGAACACCGGAAGAGAAGGAAGTGGACCCAAAACCCGGCGGAAAGGCCCACGCACCCGCGAAGCGGTACGCCACAACCGGAGGCTTTCTCAGGAGCGCGTCCAGCTCCGGCTTTTCGGGAAGGTGGAGGCGGAAGATCCGCTCACCCTGTTCTTGCTGGTCAGCCAGGACCGCCGCCGCGGACGCCTGCGGGCGGAGTTGTCCTTGCCCATCAAGGCCGTGCAGGTCGGCAGCCAGATGCAGTACGAGTGGCTCTGGCGTGAGTTTTTGTTGGACGAGGAGAGCAACCCGCGGCGGAACCAGCGCATCCCGACGACGGTGGATTTTGAGCTGGAAGAGCGCTGATGCTATCTCAGGAAGGCAGAAAAATATTCTTTGGAAGCAGACTCTCTATTGCACGGCGGAGGCGGAAGCTGAGCAAGGTGGAGCTGGCCCGACGGGTGGAGCTGGCCCGCGAGACCCTGGTGCGCATCGAGGGCGGCGACGAGCAGCCCTCCACAACAACAGCCGAAAAGCTCTGCTTTGCGCTTTCTTTTCCACTCAGCTTTTTCTATGCAGGAGAGGCCGAGCTGGTAGAGGAAGAGCGGGTGAGTTTTCGGGCCTTGAGAAGCCTGCCCGCCAAAGAGCGGGACGCAGCGATAGCCACCGGAGAGCTGGCCCTGCTGCTCTCGGAATTTCTGCAGGAGCGGTACAAGCTGCCCTCCCTGGACCTGCCCGAGCTGGGCGGCCTGGCCCCGGAAGAAGCTGCCGCCCAGCTCCGAAAACTCTGGGATCTCCAGGATCGCCCGATTGGAAACATGGTGCACCTGCTGGAGGCCAAGGGCATACAGGTCTACTGGCTGCCGGAGGAGAACCGGGAGGTGGATGCCTTCACCTTTCGGAATGGAAATCGCGCAATTGTCGTCCTTTCGCGCGAAAAAGAGGGAGAGCACGGAAGAATGGACGCCGCCCACGAGCTGGGCCACCTGCTGCTGCACCGGCAGCGCCCGCTGGGGGGCCAGCAGGTGGAGACCGAAGCCGGAGATTTCGCGACAGCATTTTTGTTACCACCCGCCTTCCTCGAGGATCTGCCCCCCCTGCCCAAGCTGGATGTGCTTTTGGAGCTGAAGGAGAGCTGGGGGGTCAGCCTCCAGGCGCTGCTGCGCCGGGGCCTGCAATTGGGGCGCTACCCCGAGTGGCAATACAAAGCCGCCATGGCCGAGCTTTCCCGGAAAAACTGGCGACAACGTGAGCCCGCCCCCTGGCCGGTAGAGGACTCCCTCACCTTTCAAAAACTGGCGGTACTTCTGAAAAAACGGCGGATGGGCTTTGGAGACATCGCTTCGGAAATCCACATCGGAGAGCGGGAGCTGGTGGGGATGTTGGCGTGGCGGGGGGAAAGCTGAGGTGCTGATCCACCCCATCGTCTTCTGCGCCAAAGGAGACGATAGAGACTTCTGCGAAAAAGATACGCCCTGGATGAAGCCTGTGGGCTGGTTGCCTGTTGATCCCCCCCCCCCCTGTTTCGATGATATCGAAACAACATGATTTCCGAAACATCCCCAAGCGACGAAGCACCGCTCCAAAAGCTGCTCCCCAGCGGCTGGTCCTGCAGCCGCGCCTCCCCCTCCACCTGGGAGCTGCGCGCACCAGACGGGCGATTTGCGCAGCTACGGATCGAGCAAAAGGAACGCCTTCCTCCTATAGAAGTCTACTGGCTCCGTGAAAAATTGCGTTCCCAGACTGGGCTCCCGCTCCTCGTTGCCGACTGGTTGAGCCCCCTGACCCGGCGGCGGCTCCGGGAGGTGGGAATCGCCTATCTGGACCGCACCGGGAATGCCGAACTTTCCATTTCCGAACCAGGGCTCTTTATACGAAGCAGCGGCGCGCAGAAAGATCCTGACCCGCCCTCCAGCCAGCTGGGCAGTTTTAAAGGAGCAGGCAGCGGCCGGGCCATGCGAGCACTCGTGGACCACGCTCCCCCCTATGGGATCCGGGCCTTGGCCCAGCGTTCTGGCTCCTCCGCCCCGGTGCTCTCCCGTGTCGCCAACCTGCTGGCCCAAGAAGGCCTGCTGCAACAGGATGAACGTGGCCACATCCTCCAATTCTCCTGGGAGGATCTGCTTCGACGCTGGGCGGACGACTATCGTTTTGGCGAAGGCGCCCGATCCTACCTGGATCCACGCGGGCTTCCTGGCCTCCTCCGTCGTCTGCCCGGCATGCAGCGGCCCTGGGCAGCCACCGGGAACCTGGGGGTGCCTCCGGGAGCGGGAGTGGCCCCGTTGAGCCTGGCCAGCCTCTATGTAGACGCCCCCGAAGAAACCGCGCAGGAGCTGGGTCTTTCCCCGGTGGAAGCGGGCGCCAACGTGCTGCTGATTCCTGTTGGCAGCAGCGGCGCCTTGCTACGCAGGGAGGTGGGAGAGGAGTGACCCATCCACCACACCAGGAAGCTCCCCCAAGGCATCCCCGGGTACAGAGCCCCCATGCCCTCCCACAGCCCCCTCTCAACCGTCCGGTCGCAGCTCCAGACTCCGCTTGTACGCCGCGGGTGTCAGCTCCGACGCGCTCAGACCGTAGCGCTCTCTCCACGTTCCCCGGCGTTCAAATACCCAACACAGGTACCTCTCCACGTCCACACCCACATTCCGCGCCGTCGCCACGATCCCAAGAAGGATCGCCGCCCGGTGCGCTCCCTCCGTCCCTCCCGCATGCAGCCACGCGTGACGCGCCTGTCCCAGCCCACCAATTTCAACCCCTACGGTCCCACCCCGCCCTACCGGTACAAATCCTGGGACCTCCTGTCTCACTGTGTCCCAGGCAGAAAACGAAGACACATCTGCCCTTTCTCTGCGCTGAACCTGCCATCCAGCC
>CAITDR010000561.1 GCA_903891165.1 uncultured Pseudomonadota bacterium | reverse complement strand
TTTTTGATGACAGAGGGGTCGTGCAAAATCCTGGTTCACCCTATCTTTGACTGCCTGGGGTCAGGAGGTCTGGAGTCCTGAAGACGCCCGCACGTTGTTCCTCCCTATCCATGGCAGCATTGGTGTTGCGACACTGATCGGTGGTTTTGGGGCATTGATCGCAAAAAAAGGTGGCGCGGCGCACGTCTGGCTGGGGCGACTTTTTGCCGGGGGAATGGCACTGGTCATTCTGGCGGCGATCCCCGTGCTGGTGGCCACCGAAAACCTCTTTCTCACCGGCATGGGCACTTTTGCGGGCTACATGACCTGGACCGGCTGGCGGATTGCCCGCGCCAAAAATACCGCGGGTACGGCGGGAGATCAGGCGGTGAGTGTAGCGATGATGGTCGTAGGTCTGGCCTTTGCCGCCTATGGAGCGCTGGCGCTGGCGCGGGGGGCCAGCCTGGGCATCGTGGCCTTGGCCATGGGCCTGGGCGCGGCCGCATTCGGACGGAAGCACTGGCGTTGGTTCCGGGCGCCGGTGGGCGAGCGGGCGCCCTGGGTGGCCGAGCATCTGGGCTCCATCGGCGGTGGCCTGATAGCCGGGCTCACCGCCTTTGGGGCGGCGGCGGGGACCAACTATCTGCCGCAGGTGCCGGAGCCGGTGTATTGGCTGGCGCCGGTGGTGGTGCTGAGTCCGCTGTTTCAGGTGGCTTCGGCGGGCTATCGGCGGGGAAGGACCTCTGCATAGCTCGGCAGGCTTGCCCTTGACAGGTCAAGGGGGTGCGGCCTCCCTCGCCACCGCATAAGAGCCGGTCATGCTCCTGCTGCTGGCCTGTTCCCCCACCTCCGATCTTCACCGCCCCGGCCTGGATAGCGCCGCTGTTTCGGACAGTACGCCCCTCCAGCCTGACTCCCCGCACGACAGCGCGGTGGAGGGCTGGGAGAGCTACGCCCTGATGAGCTTGAACCTCCACTGCTTCAAGGTCGAAGGTACACCCTATGCCGACAACGACGCACGTTTTTCGGCCATCGCCACCGAGGCGACCGCTCGGAATGTAGCCGCATTGGCGGTGCAGGAAGCCTGCGTCAACCAAGCAGAAGGGGACGCGCTCCAACGTCTGGCTGGCGCGTTGGAGGCGGCCGGGGGCGGTTCGTGGGGGAAAGTCTGGGTGGCGGTCCATACCGCCTGGGAGGGGACCCCGGATCAGGCGGAGGAGGGTGTGGGAATTCTGGTGCGAGATGCCACGATAGATCCCTTGGTCCTGGACTATTCCGTCCAGGGTGCTCTGACCCGCCGTGCAATTGCCGTCGATCTTCCCGCAGAACGGGGCGGCCTCCGCCTAATCAGCACGCATCTGGACTACAACGATGCCGTCGCCCGGCGGATGCAGGCCCGGCAGACCGCGGTCTGGGCACTCCAGGGACGGCCCGATGCGACGGTGTTGATCGCGGGGGATCTGAACGCGAACATCGGCAGTGATCCCCTGCTGGATCTGGGAGCGATGGGCTTTGCTCAGCTTGGGGATCCCGGCGATCCACAGCGGATCGACCATGT
>CAITDR010000560.1 GCA_903891165.1 uncultured Pseudomonadota bacterium | reverse complement strand
CGATGGCGTCTACCAGTACTACGAAGATGCGGCGGGATCGTCGGATCTGGATAGTGATTCGGACGGCGACGGGTGGGACGACTGGACCGAGTGGTTGTACGCGGGCAATGCCACGATGGTCGATGCCAACGACACGCCGGATGACGATGGGGATGGCCTGTATCAGTACTACGAAGACACCGTCGGCTCGTCCGACCTGGATAGCGACTCGGACGGCGACGGGTGGGATGACTATACGGAGTGGGCCAACGGCACCGATCCTACCGATCCGGCCTCACATTCCTGAGTGGTCGCTTCAATAAGAAACCACCAACCAGCTCCGCATCTCAATATTCCCCGAGCCATCCACCGGCTCGCCCCCCTCCAGGGTGCCGCGGTAGCTGATGGTCGTGGGTTGACCGGGCGTCACGTTTTCAGTAACGTCCACTACAAAAGGTGCCACCTCCCGGCCCGGACACCAGCCGCCGCGGCCGAACCACCAGGTGCCCGCCTGGTTGGGGACTGTGCCGGTGCCCACCATCTGCGCGCAGCCGTCGTCGATACCCGGATCGTCCAGCTCGTAGCTGTACTCCGTGCCGTTCACCGAAAAGTGGTGTTCGTGGTCGCAGAATTCGGCGCAGTTGGTGCTCCCATCCATGCCGTGGCCGGTGATGATCGCCACCAGCTCCACCTTTTTGGCACCGGCGGGGATGGTCACCTCCATCGGCTCCCGATCATTGTAGGTGGACACAAATGCGCCACCGGTAAACAGATCCACGATCTCCTGCGGGCGGGAGCCTTTGCCCCGGTTAGACAGCCGCGCATTGAGGGTCACCCCGGTCGGCTGCTGGTTCCACTCCGGCGCCCAGCAATAGCGGCTATTGCGGGTGCCGCCTTCTTTAAGCCATGCAAGCGCATGGCTGCCATCCACCAACCAGTGGGACTCCCGATGGTAGGTGGTGATAAAGCGGCTGATCTCCAGCCAGTTCCCGGAACCATCATCCACCCAGTAGTTGGCGATGTAGTCCCAGGCCCCGCAGTTGTTGATCTCCATTTTGTCCTTGTCGGGACACTCCATGCGTACTTCGACTTCCAAGGTGTCGTAGTTGGCCATCTCCGCTGCATCTGGCAGGTTCAACGGGCCTTCCACACACATCTGCACCACACTGCCATCAAAGACCGGCACCGTGGTTACCGTCTCCGCATCCATCCGGGCCTGCCGCTCCACCTCAAAATTGAAATATTCCGGCTCGTAGGCGGCGGAATACAGGCGCAGCTCCCAGGGCCACAGATCCTGTCGGGCCAGCGCGGAATCGTAGGCTTCGACCGCCGGGAAATAGCCCGTGGTCCGCAGCTTCTGCTCCCGGTCGATGGCCCAGCCCAGCGCGCCGATGTCCGCCCGGAACATATCGGTCACCAGGCCACCGACCTCCGCCGACATCCCCTGCACCACATGGATGTGATCCTGCCACCAGGCCAGATCCTCTGCAGAAAGCCCGGTAAAGGCACTCTGGATGTCGGCCTCCAAGGCCACCGTGATCGCTTCTGCGTCCCGATCCCGCGAGCCCGCAGTTACAAAAAAGTAGTGAACGTTGCGGGGAGAGCGGGAGATCAGATCCCCTACCCCCGTGGTCCACCAGCTGGCGTCGTCCAGATCGTCCACCGAAAACCAGTGCGGCAAAAAGACGTAGCTCTCGCAGCCGGTCCAGTGCTCGGAGAGGGTCCAGACACTGCCATCCCGAAGGGGAACACTGAAGTCTCCCGCAGGCTGATGCCGCTGTAGTGCCGACGGTCCCGTCGCATCAAAAGGACGTGTGGGCAGTCCCAGAGCGTCGCAGGTGGGGTTCCCAGCGGGCGGGTCGCCACTGTCGGTGCTTCCCGGAGGGCTGTCCGAATCGTCGGCGGGGGGGCAGGCCAGGAGCAACAGGAGCAGGTTCATGGTCACCTCAACGCGGGATTGTAGCGCCAAACAGACCCTGCTGGGGGCCCGTCGCACCCTCTATCCGCAAAAGTGCCGCTTTGCGGTCTAAACCTCCGGCATAGCCGGTCAGCGATCCGTTGCCGCCGATCACCCGATGGCAGGGCACCACCACGGCAATAGGGTTGGCGCCGTTGGCCAGGCCCACTGCACGGGCCGCACCGGGCTGCCCGAGGCGCTCGGCGATGACCCCGTAGCTGGTGGTGGTTCCATAAGGGATTTTTTGTAGTTGCTCCCAGACCCGCCTCTGGAAGGGGCTACCTTCCGGCGCAATAGGCAGACTGAAGTCCCGGCGTTTCCCCTCAAAATATTCGGTGAGCTGCTCGGCAATAGAGGCGACCGCGGCATCATCGCGCAGCATCCCGCCCTTCACCCGGACCTGCACACGCGCCTCCGCCTCCCCCTCTGAATACAGGCCCAGCTCGCGCAAAAAGCCGGCGTCGTCGATCACGGCCACGGCGTTGCCCAAAGGTGTAGGGAATGTTCCGATGAAGCACTTCATGCCACCCCCTAACCTGAAAGCCTGAGCAGCGCCCCACACTCTTCCGAAATGAGATTGACTCTCAAAATCATTCTCGATAAGGGGGAGCCATGCTGCTGCTCCCTCTCCTCGCCTGTCCTCCGACGCCTGAGGCCAAAGATCCCCTGGAGGGTCTGACCCTGGTGAAGGAGGATCCGTCGGACAACCCCCTCCCCGGTCTTTCCGAGGTGTGGACCGAGCGTTTTGTAGCGGGAGATGCCCACTTTGAGAGCCTCTTTCGCGAATCTCAGGGGCTCGGTCCGGCCTTCATCCGCGGCTCCTGCAACTCCTGCCATGCGGACGATGCCCGTGGTCCCGGCCTGGTACGGAAGATGGTGGTGTTGGAGGGTGGAGAGCCCGCAGAAGACCAGTCTATCCTCCCTTTTGGGCACACCGAGCGCCCCTATGTTGCGGGCGGTGCCACTCAGCCCATCCTGCCGCCGACCACCGAGGAGCTGCTGATCACCCAGCGGCAGCCCCCGGCGGTCTTCGGGCGCGGCTACCTGGAAGCGGTGGATGAAGCTGCTATTCTGGAGGAGGAGGCAGCGCAGGCGGCAGCAGGACGGGTCTCCGGTCGGGTCAACCGCGTCTGCTGGGATTTTGAGCAGCCCTCGGACAAATTCCATAGCTTCCAACCTGGGGATTGTGGACTAATCGGGCGCTTTGGCCTGAAGGCGCGGGTCGCCAGCCTCGATGGCTTTGCGGCCGACGCCTACCAGGGTGATATGTCGATCACCTCCGACTATAGACCCTTGGAGTTGCCCAATCCCGATGGCCTGACCGATGACTACTATCCGGGGGTGGACATCGACCCCGAAGTGGTCCAGCTCACCGCGGACTACATGCGGCTGTTGGCCATTCCCCGCCGCGCTGAAAATCCTGGTTTGGAGCTGTTTATGGAGGTGGGCTGTGCGGATTGCCACAGCCCGAGCCTGCCCACCCGCACCGACTACCCCATCGAGGATCTTGCCGGGATCGAAGCCCCGATCTTCAGCGATCTGCTGCTGCATGACATGGGCAGCAGCGATGGCCTGTACGACAGTGCGGCGGCTCCGTCGGAGTGGAAAACCGCGCCCCTGATCGGCCTGCGTTTTTTGAAGAACTACCTGCATGATGGCAGTGCAAACACAGTGGAAGATGCGATTATCGCCCACGCGCTCCCTGGCTCCGAAGCCCAGAGTGCCGTGGAGGCCTTCGACGCCCTCTCCGCCTCCCAGCGGGAAGAGCTCCTCATTTTTGTAAATTCTCTTTAGGAGAGCCCATGCTTCTGGCGCTGCTGCTGGCCTGCACCAACGACAACGACAAGCTGATGGATCCCCAGGCGGAAGCCGTATTGGCGGTCAAAGACCTTGTTCAAACCGACCTGGGCGGCATGCACGACGCCAGCGAGACCTTGTGCGCCTCCAGCCCCACCAGCGCAAGCTGGGGCGCCACGGAGGCAGCCCCGGCCCGCACCGCGTGGAAGCAGGTGCGCATCTCCTACGAGCGGGTGGAAGGCGCGATTGCGGTGCTTTTTCCCGATCTGGATGCCGCCACCGACGAGCGCTACGACGGCTTTCTGGGCGAGGGGCCAGACGACTACCTCTTCGACGACGAAGGGGTGATCGGCGTCCACGGCATCGAGCGGATCCTGTGGGCCGACGCTCACCCCGCAGAGGTGGTGGAGTTTGAGCAGGGTCTTCCTGGCTATGTACCCGCTGCCTTTCCCGCCAGCCAGCAGGAAAGTGACGACTTCCGCAATCGGCTGTGCGCACGCCTGACGACGGATACCGCCACCATGGAGTCCGAATTTGCCCCCCTCGCACTCGACGGCGCCGCCGCATTTCGCGGGGTGATCGGGTCGATGATGGAGCAGATCGAGAAGGTAAACCTTGCCTATAGTGGAGAGGACGAATCCCGCTATGCGCAGCATACCCTGGCGGATATGCGCGCCAACCTCGACGGCGGGCGCGACATCTATGGGGCCTTCATCCCCTGGTTGGAGTCCGTGGAGGGGGGAGCCGAGGTACACGCGGAGATTGAGGCAGGTTTTGATAGGATAGAGGCTGCCTATGCACCCCTGGATGGAGATGGCATCCCGACGGTGCCGGCTACCTGGAACCCCGACGCCCCCTCCGAGACCGACCTGGCCAGCGACTATGGGAAGTTGTGGCTGCTGTTAAGCACGGAGACCGACCCGGAAGAGGCGGGTACTCTGGTGGAGCGGATGGTCGCCGCTGCGGATCTGTTGGGAATCCCACAACTGGCGGAATAATGCTGCTTTTGCTGCTTGGCTGTCTGGACCACGACCCGATCCCCGGAGGGGTGGACGATCGCGTATTCGTCGCGATGCAGTCGCACTTTACCGACTTCCGCAGCTGGACCACGATCACGCTGGACGGAGAGATCGACGGCCACTCGGGTACGGAGCGACTGGTGTTTGTTTCCGCCCTCCCCGAAGAAGGCTCCGACTCTTTTCCAGTTGGAACGCTGATTGTCAAGTCGGCGCCGGTGGGCGAGACGGTAGAGCTGCACGCGATGGTCAAGCGCGGCGGTGGCTACAACCCGGGTGGGGCCCCGGGCTGGGAGTGGTTTGAGCTGAAAGAGTCGGCGGGAATCCCCGTGATTTTATGGCGCGGAGAGGAGCCCCCCTCCGGCGAAGGCTACGTCGTGCTGGGGGGAGAGGACAGCGCCGTGGACGGAGACTGTAACAGTTGCCATCAGGCAGCCTATGACAACGACTATGTTCACGAGGTGCCACTTTGATTTTTTTGTTTCCCCTGGCGATGGCCTTTGAGCCCATCCCGGGAACGGTGATCGGCGGCTATGGGCAGGTAGTGGCCACCTGGCAAAAAAGTGGCGCGGAAGGGCCGTTTTCGGGGCAGGTGGACCTGCAACGAGTGGTACTTTCCACCGCCTCCGATTTTTCCCGCTTTGGCGCGCCGATTTCCGCCTATCTGGAGCTGGAGTGGGAGCATGCCATCGCCTGCAAGGGCTGCGACGGCTCGGTAGAGGCCGAGCAGGCCTACCTGCAGTGGCGCTTTCGGGAAGAATTTCAACTGAAAGCTGGGTTAATTCTGGTTCCGATGGGCATCGTAAACCAGTGGCACGAGCCCACGGTGATCCACGGGCTGCAGAGACCCATGGTGGACCAGCTCCTGATCCCCACCACCTGGCGGGAGCTGGGATTGGGATTTAATGGAAAAATTGGTATTCTACACTACGACATCTATGCCGTGTCCCCGCTCGACCCAACCAAACTGAGTGCGGATGGTGTCGTCTCGGCGCGTACACTCGGATCCTTTTCCCCGGCGGAAGTGCCTGCGGTGACCGGGAGGGTGGAAGTGGAGCCCACCCCTGGAATTGTTGCCGGAGTGTCGGGCTACGGAGCGGACCTGGGTCCGGTGGGAGAATGGTATAGCGCGAGTGGGGAGCGGCTGAGCCTGTCCCTTCCGGCGCTGAGCGGAGCGGTGGACCTGCGCGCCCGGCGGTGGGGAGGAGAGTTCCGGGCGGTGGGGGTGCTGTGGTCCATGCCGGAGGCCGAAGTGCTGATGGCGGCCAGAAGGCAGGATGGAAGCCCCTACTTCCCCGAGGGCAGCGCGGCGCTGCCGACCCGGATGATCGGCGGCTATGTGGAGCTGGCCTGGGATCTCTTCTACCCCTTTGATTTGGGCAGCCACCAATTGATGCCCTTTGCGCGCTTGGAAGCCTACAATACACAAGCAGGAGTCCCCGAAGGGATGGAGGCGGACCCCACCAAAAGTATCCAGGAGGGCAGCTTCGGGCTCAGCTATAAGCCCATCCAGAATGTGGTGTTTAAGACAGATATCCAGTTACGGGATCGACGCTATGGGGATGACACATTGCTGATCAACGCCGGGCTGGGGTGGATGTTTTAGGTGCGACCACTTCCTATCCGGCCTTAAAAAATAGCCGTTGATCACGTGCTTCGAGGATTTCGTCGGCGCGATCCACCTCAGATAGTTGAGCCTGGATCTTCTCCGGGGCGGCGGCCAATAACTCCACCGCCGCACCTGCGGTGGGCGGAGAGTGCAGGCAGAGCTCCGAGAGGCCCAGCGCCCCGGGAGAGAGGCCGGGGAGAGACAAAAGAAGCCCCTCCGCCAGGGCGATGGGCTCACCGGATCCGCCAAGGAGCCGCTTTGTGAGAGAGGATCCGCCGGCGGCCATCGCGGTCAGACTGCAGAGGCCATCCGAAAAAGACTCCCCTAAAGCTGGGACTCCATCGGAGGCCCGCTCAGCCAGGGTGATCAGCTGCGCCACAATGGCATCGGCCAGGACCAGGCCCTCGGCCACCTCGGAGAGCAGCGCCCGCCCCGCGGTCAGGCGCCGCTTCTCCAAGGCGTCGGTGGCCGGCGCGGCGGCGAGCATCTGCGGCCAGACCGGGGGGAGCATCCGGAAGGATGCCGCGGGGGCGGATTCGATGGATCCGGTGTTTCTCTGCCCGCCGCTGCTGCCGGCGGAGAGAGGTGTAGGAAGGAGAGGAGGCGGTAGGCATGGGATAGCCGACCGCAGCCGTGGGATCACAAGGATAACAACCTCTAACACCGTGGCCTCGCGGGGAGGGGTGGGCTTTCCGAAGGCGCCGGTGGGGCTTGCCAGCAGGAATGATGGCAGCATTTTTGATGGGAAGGGATCGGGGCGGTCGATACAGGTCTGTGTTGACACAGAGTTGTGTTGATACAGGGTTGTGTTGACCGCTGCGGAAGGCCATGGATTTGAGAGTGCCCTCGCTTCAGAGAAATACGGCATGTTAGAGGGGGCCGATGAAGGACATGCCGCCCGCAGCCCTGGACATGCTCTCCGCCGCCTTTCGG
>CAITDR010000559.1 GCA_903891165.1 uncultured Pseudomonadota bacterium | reverse complement strand
GCTTCAGCGGCCCAGGCAGGATCAGAGGAAAAAATGCGTGTGTGCATGCGGCTTCGGCATGCCGTCTATCAAGAATTTCCGGTATGGGCACCGTCAGCGCGGATAGACCGCGGTCGCGAGCTCGATCTGGCGTACCTGTTTGGCCAACGCTTGGGATTCGGCATGAAGGGCGCGGGCCTCCTCCTGGATCTCTTGCTGAAGCAAGACCTGCTGCTCGGGGCTTGCGGCGCGGAAAGCGTCAAAACGGCCTTCAAGCGCCTCTGCACGCGACGCGAGGCTGGCCGAACGCGCCTCCACCTGCTGCACCTGCTCCAGGAGCAGTGCGGCGCGGCTACCCGGGGTGGGCGTAGCCGGGGATCCTCCACAGCTTAAAAGCAGCCACAGCCACATACCCCGCCTCCCCTCCCCCGGTTATCGCAGCGCCCCATGGAAATCGACCCCCAGCATCTCGACAAGGCCGCCGGCTATCAGCTGATGATCAGCCTGCTCATTCCCCGGCCTATCGCCTGGGTGGGCAGCTGGGACGGCGAAAAAACCGACAACCTTGCCCCTTTTTCATACTTTATGGGCGTCTCCGCCCAGCCGCCCCGGGTCGCCATTTCGGTGGCGCGTGGTCGCGGCGGCAGCCTGAAACATACCGCGCGTAACATCCTTGCTACCGGGGAATTTTCAATCTCCATGGTGGAAGAGGAGGCGCTTGGACCCATGCACCAGACCAGCGGCGCCTGGGAGCAGAGCGAGTTCGACGCCGTGGGGATCGCCCGCGCTCCCGGGCAGGTGATCCGGCCGCCCCGGGTGCGCGATGCGCGGGTGGCCATGGAATGTAAGCTGGTACAAAGCGTGGATCTGGAGAGCACTCACCTGTTTATCGGGGAGGTGCTCCTCTACCACATCGCCGAGGGGCTTTTGAAAAACGGGAGGGTGGACATCGAAAATTACCACCCCATGGCGCGGCTGGGGGGAGAAGGCTACTGCAGCCTGGGAAGCCGGGTGGACCTGCCGCCGGTGCGTGTATAGCTTGCCAAAAGAGGACGCCCATGCCCATCTATGAGTACCGCTGCGAGTGTGGAAAAAAGCTGGAAGCGCTGGTTCGAAGTGGAAGAGAGCCCAGTACCTGTGACGAGGCGATGGATCGCTACCAGAGCTGTGAAGGCCAGGGAAAGCTGGTTCGTCTGCTTTCTACCATCTCTATTGGCCGCTCCGGCGGCAGTAGCGGCGGAGGCGGGGCCTACGAGGGGGGCGAGGCCACCTGCGGAAGCTGCGGCATGGCGCCGGGCTCCTGTGATGTGGACAACTGATTGCTCCTGTGGTTCATTTCCTGTAGCACCTCCGATCCACAGAGCTATACTCAGGCGCTGAAAGCTACCCAATTTGAAGAGGCGCAGGCCCTGTGTCTCCAGGTGCGGGAGCTGGACAGCCGGGGCGACTGTCTGGCCACCATCGGCGGCCTGCATGACCGGAAAAATATGGAGGACTGTGCAGTTTTCCCGGAAGGCCTGTGGAAGAACGAGTGTGCCTTCCAGACCGCCGAGCGCCTGTGGAAGGCCGGCGAGGCTGAGGCCGCCATGCAGGGCTGTCTGAAGACGGGTTTTGCGAGAGAGTGCAGCTTTCACCTGATTCAAGCGGCTTCGCGGGAGGCAGCGGTGATGACGGCGGAGGAGGCGGCGCGGCCGCTAACACTCCTACGGAAGATGACCTGGACCCCCGATGTGGAGAGCCTCTACTGGCGGAGCTGGTGGCGCGAAAGGATGGCCAAGGGGCTCCCGCTGGACCCCACCACCTGCCCCGAGCCTGGCTGTGAGCTGGCCACCTTGGACATGCTCAATGAGATCCTGGACCTGAGATACAGGGCCAACCCGGCTTATTGTGATACATTGCAAAAAGGTATCATGGGTACTCAGGATGTATCAGGAGGGAGCTGGCGCAGGGGGGAGCGGGTGGATTCCTGGCTCGCGCACTGGGCCGGGCGCCACTGTGGCGGGGGCGGCGGGTTATAGGGGCCTATGCACTCTGCCTTACACGTTGACCTGTACCAGCTCAGCTCGCTCTTGGTGCACCACCACGCCGGAAAGGCGTCGATGCCGGTGACCATGTCCTTTTTTTCCCGGCGCCTGCCCCGTCGGGAAGATGGTAGCGGTCAAAGCGCCCGTGGTTTTTTGTTACAGGCGGCCCTGGGGCGCTGCCTGGAGTGGCTGTCCGGCGCCCGGTTTGACGAGGCGCAGCTGGCGACGCTGGACCGGCAGCCGGTGCTGGGGCCACGCATGGATCCTGCCCTGCGTAAACAGCTTGAGGAGTGGCGCTTCGAGGGTATCGTGGACGCACCCCTGGATGGAACCCCCCTTTTTGCGGGTACCGCTCTGGGGCCGGATGGACAGCCGGTGGATTTCGGCGGGGTGCGCCCCTCTGCAGCATGCCCCTACATGGTGATACAGACCGATCTGCTGAGCGCAAAGCTGATTGAAACACCCCTTTTGTCGTTGCTCAACCACATGACCATGGTGGCCAGTAAGGCAGCGGCGGTGGTGGAGGCTGCCGGTGGGCGGCCGGTCTACGAGTTCGGTACCCGGCGTACCCATCCCCAAGCCGCCGTAGATGCCGCCTTGGCGGCCTGGATCGGCGGTTGCTCGGGAAGCTCCAACGTGGAGGCCTTCCACCGCTATGGGGTGCCCTGCGTCGGCACCATGGATCACTTTGCGGTGCAGGCCTGGGAGCAGGCCGGCACTCCACGTGCGGCCACGGAACATGCCTTCTTCAAGGCTTTTTATGATACATTCGGTGGTGGAATGTTGCTGGTGGACACCTATGACAGCTTCGGGGAGCAGACCGGGATCCGCAATGCGGTGGCGGCGACCGGTGGGAAGTTAGGTGGCGTGCGGATCGACTCGGGGATCTCGAAGGAGACGGTGTGGAGAGCCCGGAGGTTGCTGGACGATCTGGGAGCGCCGAGCGCAAAAATCCTGCTCTCGGGAGGGTTGGATGAGGCGGTGATGCGCGAGCTGGCCGACAGCCCGGTGGATGCCTACGGGGTGGGCGAGCGGATCGTGACTTCGCCGGATTCCCCGGTGGGAGTGGGGGCGGTTGCCAAGCTGTGCGAAGTGGGACGCACCCCCACCATGAAGCTGTCTCGCGGCACCGGGAAGGCAACCTTGCCGGGAAGGGTCCAGGTATTCCGAGGAGAAAATGGCGACACCGTGGCATTAAAGGGCGAATATCCGCCGGGAAGGCCGCTCTTGGAGCGGGTCTGGGAGCACCGGAGTCCCTGCTACTCCGGCGATCCGGCGGCCGCACGGGACCGGGCTCAGCGGGAGCTGGCGGCCCTTCCCGCGGAATGGAAACAGCCCCGGCAGGCGGCGTTGACCCTCTCTCCGCGGCTCTTCAAGCTGGTCGAGCAGCTGGCCACCTCAGCGTAAACCATCGAAAATATCAATGTATCATGTGATACATTCGGAAAAATAAATGGATCTCCAAGAAAAATTCCCGTTGAAGCTTGAAAAGCTCTCCCTGTCCGGGCACCACCCCGTGGGTCTGGTAGTGGTGGACGCCGGGGTGGCCTTTACCCGCAGCGGCGCGCTCTCGGATCCCACCCACATGATCCCGATGGTGCAGAAAATTGGCGAGGAATACCGCGCCCTTCGGGCTGTCCTGGGTGACCGGCTGCACACCCTCTGCTTTCTGGATACCCACCAGCCCGACATCCCTGAGCCTCCCTACCCGCCGCATGGGATCATCGGTACCGGAGAAGAGGAGATGGATCCAGAGCTTTTGTGGCTGCTGGAGGAACCGCAGGTGCAGGTGATCCGCAAAGACTGCATCAATGGCTTTGTCGGCGGAATTGACCCGATCACCGGGCAGAATCTGGTGGTGGAGTGGATGCGACGGGTGGGGCCGCAGCAATTGCTGGTCACCGGCGACTGCACCGACATCTGCGTGTCCGACTTTGTGGTGACCATGCTTTCTGCAAGGAACCATGGTCTCTTTTCAACGGCTGTCGATCACCAGCAGCGGGTGGCCGAGATCACCGGCCTCCAGATTGCGGTCTTGGCCGGGGCCTGTGAAACCTATGCCGCTCCCTGGCATGATCGGGAGGCGGCTCACCACGTCGGGTTATGGATGATGGGCGCCCGTGGCGCTTTTCTGGCCGAAGGATGGACCCCATGAACGAACTCTCCCCTGTTACGACGGAAGGCCGGACCATGGCCTGCCTCTCCTATGCCTCCATCTTTATGGGGCTTCCCTTCTTTCTTCTTCCTCTTTTGATGCGGAAGGACGCCTTCGCCATTCACCACGCCAAGCAGGCGGCGGAGATCTACGTCGGCTTTATCGTTATGTTTGGACTGTATTTTCTGCTGTCCTTTATCACCTGCGGTTTTGGTGGGCTCTGCTTCCCTATTGTGTTCTTGCCCTACATCCCCATGCTCCACGGTGTGCTGATGGCGCTCAACAATGAGTGGCGGGTGCCCTTCGGGGTTACTGGCCTGGTGGACTCGGCTTTGGCGGGGGTGCAGGCGGATAAGCAGTAGGAGGGCTTCGATGACCTGGACAGCTTTGCAGATGGTGGGCTGGAGCAGCGGCTACGTCTGAAGATAGGCCGTGGTCCATTGCGCCGTTTTCTGCTGATCGAGCATATCCTGCTGCGTCCGGTGGCCGAGGATTCCGGTCAGCGGGTGGAGGAGGGCGAGGCCCAGGTGCCCCTGCTGGCGGGGATGGGCAGCGCCGATCCCTGGTCACTGCAGCTCTCCCTGGTCTTCCAGGACCAGACCGACAGCGCCGAATTCCGCAACTTCCAGGCCTTTGTGGCCCAGACGCTGGCCGCCAAGCTGCCCGCTCACCTGCGTCCCAGCCTGCACTGGTTCGGCGCGGGCGACGGAGTGGATCACTGGAGCCTTCTGGACCGGGCATGGAAGGAGTTTCGGGAGAAGTTCCGAAGCTACCTGGCGGAGAATCTGGCGGGTCGCGTCGGCACCCTCACCCAGCTTGCGCTCCGGGACGCCCGCGATCGGGTCATCGAATTGTTGGGACTGGCACGCTGCTGGCCCCTGCGCGACATCCCCCTGCCCGATCACCTGATCGTGGCCCCGGGAACTGCGACCGAGATCCGCCTGGAATTCAGCCAGCCCGGCGTCCGCTACGAGCTGCGCCATCGCGACAGTGCGGCGCCGATCCTGCACAATAGACGGGCCATTTCCGCCGAAGGCACCGGTGGGGTGCTGCTGTTGCCCACCCCGCCCATCGACGAGGACATCAGCTACCGCGTGCTGGCGGTCAAGTTGGAGGGGGCCGAAGATCCAGATCTGCGGCGGGAGATCTGGCTCCAGGGCACCATCCGGGTGGAGGAGGGTGTCGATCCGCGCCTGGATGCCCAGATCCTGCTGCCCCGGCTGCAGACCGTCCAGGACCAGCAGCATTTTGATGACGCTCGTATTGCAGACTACAATTCTGTCGTTCAGGTGGAGCTGCTCTTGAGCCAGGAAGGGGTGAGCTACGAGCTGATCGACGATGTGCAGGCCGATCGGGACTATGCCTCGCAGACGCCACTTTCGGATGTGGTGGTGGGCACTTCCGGGCGGATCGTGTTGACGCTGCGGGCCACCGCCAGCGAAGACATGGATCTGCGCATTCGTGGGCTGAAAGCGGTGGGAGATCCCCAGAATCCGCAGAATCGGACAGCAGTGCTCACCACGGTGCTGCCGCTGCGGGTACGGGCCAATACGCGGCTCAGTGCGGCATTATCCACAGCCATCCTGGACTATGGCGCCAGCGCAAGCCTGAAGATCGCGCAGAGCCAGGCCAGTGTGCGCTACGCCGCCTGGGCGCGCCCCACACGGGACGCGGAGTTCCTGATGGATACTGCGCTTTCTACGCCGGTGATTGAGGTCCTGGATGGAAAGCGGACGATCCGGATTGCCCGGGAGCCCCAGGTGCAGAGCCTGCGGCCCGATCAGCTGGGTTTTGTGCAGCTTGGCACAGAGAGCCCCGGAAATGCCGGCGATCTGAGCCTGACCTTGGGCAGCTTCAACCGGGATCAGAGCCTGTTGGTGCAGGCCAGCAAGAGCCATCGTCTGGGTGCGTTGCGCGGTGCCACGACGGCCCTCATCCTGAGTCAGGTGCGTCTGGAGCAGGGACTTGCGGCGTTGGTCCGTCCGAACCCGGAGGTGCCCCTGTGCCTGACCCACCAGGAGGGCACCTGGGCGCTGAGCGGCGGCGAGCCGGGGGTCTACTATGGACTGGTCAAGGGCAAAAAGCAGCTCGGCGCAGAGGTCTACTTCCACCAGCGCGACGGGGGGAATTCCTCGCTGACCAAGGGCATCAACCAGATCCGGGTGGGTGTGGATCTGGCGGTGGTGGCCGATTTTTCGGGGAGCCGTGGCCAGACCACACCACCTTCGCTGCCGGATGTGGCCTCGGTGCCCGATAGCGCCACCCTCACGTTGGTGGCCCGCCGGGCACACAGCGGCCTGGTAACCACGCTCAAAGGCCAATTTGTGGTGATTGCTGCTCCACAAGTGCGGGTGGAGCCGTCACGGGTGCCCGCCGGTGGGACGGCGCAGATCCAGGTGGAAAGTGTGGCCGGCCTCCAATATTCCCTTGTGCAGGATGGCCGGTTGATCGGCACGGTTCAGTCGGGAACCGGTGCCACCCTGAGCTTCTCCACTCCGCCCTCAGCAGCAGCAGCACCTTCACCCTGGTTGTAGAAAGCACCGAATCCCTGTTGGTACGGCGGCTGGTGGCGCTCCGTGTCGAGGTCTGAGCCTTGGCGAGCCACCTGATCAACTGTCTGGAGGTGGAGCTGCAGGTGGAGGAGGAAGAGCTGGGCAAAGCCCTGATGTCGCGGGTCAGCCGCCTGCGGGAGGGGGGCATGGCGGCGGTGTTGCAGCGCTGC
>CAITDR010000558.1 GCA_903891165.1 uncultured Pseudomonadota bacterium | reverse complement strand
AGTACTCCTCCACCCAGATCCCCTGCGAAAAGGCATCTTGAAGCTGCTCTTCATAAAAGCTGCCGTAGCCCACCACCTCCTGGGGGATCATACACTCATCTTCCAGGGGTGCCTGCGGATAGTTGGCGATCGACGCCTTTCCTTCGCTACCACGATTGAGCACCGTCAGGATCACCTCCTGCTGGCCCGGCGACACCGTGGTGCCGATGCGGATCGGTAGGGAGAAGCTGGCAGATTCATAGCGGAGCTGAAGGGGAGACAGGTAGGCCCCCACACCGGGCAGCTCGGAGAGCTGCACCCGCGCGGCCAGGAAGTAAAAATCTTCCTGAATATAGTCGTTCAGAACAGGAAGAGAGCTCTGGGGGAGGTCAAATCCTTGCTCGTCCAGCCAGTCCAAAAGTCCCCCCGCACCGGTGGCGGAGAGCACATCGATCTGGTAGGCGCCCACGGTGAAGGACTCCTCCACGGTCACACCATGGGCGCTGCCTCCGTCCTCTTCCGAAGACGGTGGGCCGCCGCTATCAGCGCGTGACATAAAATCGTCACAGCTGTAGCTGACCAGACGGGGAGCGGAGTAGGCTTCGATCTCCCCAAAAAGTTCCTGGTCGATCACCGATACGTCTTCCGCCGTCAAGACCTCAGGCACGGGGATCAAGAGACCAAAATCGGCCACGTCCCCCGTGAACTGGTTGGCCAGACTCAGGATGTTGTGCTGGCCATCCCGTACCAGGATGGCCTGGGAGGCCTCGTTTTCAAAAGCCGAGCCGACGGGGCCCACATAGGTGCCGCAGAATGCCTGCGCCGTGCTCATTCCCATCCAAAAAAGCAACATGGCTACCCTCGTGCAAAAGCAAGGATAGCCCAAGAGGAGAAGAGTGGCGACCGAGACATTCCTGTCCCGGATCAGCCAGTCGCGCGAAGGGCCTCGATGGCTTCGGCCGCGGCAGCGCGCACCTCCGCATCCACATCGGCCAAGCGCGCTTCCAATAGCGGCAGGGCATGGGCGGCGGTGAGATCCTCGAGCGACCGGCAGGCTTCCGCCCGTACGGTTGCATCTTTGTCACTCAGCGCTTCTACCAGCGTGGGAACGGCATCTTTCCCGCCGGAGAAACCAAGCAACTGGATCGCCAGATAGCGCGTGTGTGCATCACGCTTGCTCTTCTGGTAACATTCAATGAGATCGGGAATCGCTTCTTGCCGGTCGAACAACACTGCGTCGAAGGCGGCGTCGGCGAGGGAGGGGTCGGGATCGACCATTCGGCGGAACAGGTCAGCGTAACGGGCGCGCATGCAGCTTCCGGTGGGCCTGGAGGGGATGTTGGGAGGGCTTCGGGAGGAGTTTGCGGATGGGATCATCCGCGGGGGGTGCAAAGATTACCCCGGCGCGCCCGGAAGATCCAGGGCTTCGGTTGAACTTTTTTCGAGGATAGAGAAACGGTGCACCTTTTCAGTGCGCACCTGCACAGGGACAACGATCGATGCGAAAATTCTCCAAGCAGGATACATGGCGGCGGTGAAAATCCTGCTCTCCAACGACGACGGCTTCGACGCTCCCGGTCTGATGGCGCTGAAAAATGCGCTGGAAGACCTGGGAGAAGT
>CAITDR010000557.1 GCA_903891165.1 uncultured Pseudomonadota bacterium | reverse complement strand
TTTCTGCCCGTTTGATGCCGGAGATTGCGGGAAACCTGGATGGGCGCATCGCCGCCAGCTCGGGCCTGGAGCCATCGGATGCCAACGGCACCATCTGGTTCTGGTGGTGGGTCCATCAGGCTGCCACCACCGGCAAAGACCTGCTCAATCCCGACGTGGTCTGTGCTCCCGGGTCGCAAAACCTGGGGGTGAACTTCCCCAATCGTATCGACGCGCTGGCAGCGCTGCCCTTTTTTGCGCTGTTCTCCTTTCCGCGCTCCTACAACCTTGCGCTGCTTGCGCTGCCGGTTGCTGGATCGATGAGTGCCTACCTGGCTTTTCGATGGTTCACTCCCTATCGAATCCTCGCCGGGCTGGCGGCCGCCCTCTATGGCTTCCAGGCCTACACCTACGGCGAGATGATCGGCGGGCGCCCGGTCACCGGGCTGTTGGCCACCCTTCCGCTCTTTCTCCTTCCCTTTGTGGCCGCCCTGGAGACCAAGGGGCGTCGGTGGACCCTCTGGGCCATCGCTGCGGGGGCGGCCGGCTCGCTGCTGGTACAGCACTACGTTCCTTTTGCACTCTTCTCCTTGTGGTTTGGCCTGGTTGCTGCCCTGCTCCGTGTGATCTGGCCTGCCGATGCGGTGCCGCGGAGCCGACCGGTGGTGGTGGGCCTGATCACCGCGGTGCTGGGGTTGGTGCTCTCCGCACCCTATGTACACGAGACGCTGCTGGTCCGTAAAGCAGGTCCCACGGCAGCGATGTACTTCCGCCCCAAAGAGCCGGCGTCACTCTATGAACCAAGGCTGTGGAGCGAGCTGTCCGAAGTGTGGGAGCTCCGAAAAAACTTCCAGGGACAACTGCCACCGCCGTCGCGGGCGTCGTTGCGCTATGTGAATGTGCAGGAGCAGTCCATGCCCTGGAGCTGGCTCTGGAAGCTTCCCCGGGAAGAATCGGGCCGCCGTGCGCTGGTGCCGCTTGCGATGTTGATCGTCGCCGGGCTGCTGAGCCTCGCAGGGGGGCGTCGGGGATGGGCTTGGTTGGGAGGGGCTTTTTTTCTGTACCTGCTGGTGCTGGGCCCCTATGCCGCGGAGTCGGTGGATCGGGAGCGGATGCGCTACCTGCTGGTCGGGGGTCAGACGGTGCCGCTCCCTCTGGCCTGGATCCTTCGGGCAGTTCCTGAACTCTCTGCCTTTCTCCGGCCCTATCGGATCGTTCCGCTGATGGTTTTCTGCCTTTTGATGGGAATGGTCTTCGGCGGGCAGCGGCTCATGGAGGCCGCGGGCAGGCTCCCACATCGCTACGCAAAGGTGGCTTCACACCTCCTCCTCCTCCTCCTCGGCATGTTTCTTCTGGGAGATCTCCAAAAACGCCTCGACGGTGGCCGGTGGAGCCAGATCCCCAGCGAAGTCTGGGCCCCCGATCCCTTCTTCCAGCAGATCGCCGAAGATCCAGAGGATTACGGCATCATCGAGCTTCCGGTCGGTGTGGGCCACGGCACGGCGTTGTTGCAGGTCTACCACCAGCGACGTCGATCAGAGGGGCATCACGACGAAATGGATGCCGCGGCTGCTGGAAAAGAGCCCCCCGCGCCTTGCTATCAGCTACCCCTGCTGCGTTCGCTCTGGTACCTGGGCATGCCGGGGAAAGACAGCCTTGTAGAACCCGGTCTGGCGCCCGAGGCACTGCAGGGGGCCCGGGAGGCGGGCTTCCGCTACATCGTGGTGTATCCCTCGGTCTATCAGTCGCTTCAACGCCGGGGATCCAAGGTGAACGTCACCGTGGCCCTGGACCGGCTGAAGCAACTTTTGGGGGAGCCGCAGGTGCAACAACGCGATCTCGTGGTTTTCCGCCTCTGACCCTACCGGGAGAGGGCTTTTTGGAGGTATAACGGCCGCGCGGGAGGGCAGATGAGCCTGGCAGTGGTGTTTCCGGGGCAAGGCAGCCAGTATGTGGGCATGGAAGCTGCGGCGGGCAGAGTGATTCCGCCTGCCTACTGGGAGGAGGTAGATTCGGAGCTTGGATTTGCTCTTTCCGAGTTGATCTCTGGCGGACCGGAGACCAAATTGGCCGAGACCGAATACACCCAGCCCGCCATCCTCGCGGTGTCTGTGGGGCTGTGGCGGCAATTGCGGGAGCGCCAGCCGGAGCTTCCGGTCATCGCATCCGCAGGGCATTCGCTGGGCGAATATAGTGCGTTGGTCGCCGCAGGTTCCTTGAATCTGGGCGATGCCCTGCGTCTGGTGCGGCTGCGTGGGCAGGCGATGCAGGCGGCGGTGCCGATGGGGGTGGGGGCGATGGCCGCGGTCATGGG
>CAITDR010000556.1 GCA_903891165.1 uncultured Pseudomonadota bacterium | reverse complement strand
TGGAGCGGGCGCTGCGGGCGCAGGAGTGGGCGTCGCCGCGGGAGCCGGCGTTGCGGGCGGGCTTCCGGCCGGAGCCGCCGCCGGGGCGGGTGCGGCGCCGGGGGTGGGTGCCGCGGCGCCTGTGGAGGTGCCCGAGACGGGTGCGGCCGAAGGTGGGGGCACAGGCGCCGGGGCAGGGGCCGGTGCCTCCGGCTTATCCCCCCCCTTTTCCCCAGAAGATGTAGGAACATCCTCTTTTTTAGTCGGAGCAGGATCCTCTCCTGCCCGGGCAACGGCAACGCAGAGCAGCAGGGTCAGCACGGGAAACCGGGGAGGGAGGGACGCACGATTTCCCACTCTATCATGCTGCGGCCTGAATCAGCTACAACCTTGTGACATCGTGAGCGAGGGAAAGAATTGTTGAGTCTTCAGGGGGCGTCGCGGTCCTCGGGGCGGCTTTTGCGCTGCCGACGGCGCCGGGGGTAGGAGACCAGGGCTTCCAGGGGGCCGGAGACGACGTGGCCCAATCCGAAGATTACAAAAAGTGTGGAGATGTCATAGCGGGCGGCAATCGCCAAACATGCACCCACCATCACCACAAACCCCGCCAGCATCGGTGGCGAGAGCTTGAGCATCTTCAGCCCACGGAAGGGAATGCTGGACACCATCAGAAAGGCAAGGCAAAGCACAAAAGCAACCACAACGGCGACGCGAGGGGCAGGCAGCTCGGCCCCCGCGAACCACATGATCACCGATGCGACGGTGCCCCCGGCCGCGGTGATGGTCAGCCCGGTGGAGAAGCGACTTGCTCCTTTGTCCGCCGTACAGTTAAACCGGGCCAAACGGAAGGCGCCGCAGAGCATGAAGGCAGAGGCGATGAATACGCCACCCATTCCCAGAGGTTTGAGCGCCCAGAAATAGAGCAGTGTGGCAGGTGCAACGCCAAAACTCACGATATCGATCAGCGAGTCCAGCTCGACGCCGAACTGCGAAGCGGTCCCGGTCATTCTTGCGACCCGCCCGTCGAGCATGTCAAAAACACCGGCGAAGATGATCATCAGCCCGGCCTGGTAGTAGACCGTGTGATCGGTGCCCGCAGTGCCAGCCAGAAGCATGGCGTAGAAGCCGCAGAAAAGGCTTGCGGCCGAGAACCAATTGGGCGGGTTGAGGAACTGTTTGACCATATTCATCGGAGGGACCCTTCCGGGGAGAGGAGCCGCCGGTGCAGATGCTGCTCCAGGGCGGCAGCATCCTCCGGAGCACAACGAAAGACCACTGCGTCCGCAGCGGCCCACCATGTCAGCGATCGTTTCTCAGATGACACGGCCGCGTCAAGAACCTGAGACAGAATGTGAGGATCTTGCCCGGCGCGACTGCCCACCACAGCCACCGTGGCCGCAGCCTTCATGTCATCTAAAACGCTATGTAGGTTGCGACGATCAATCAGAAGACCGTCGGCAGTGGCGTGACGTATGCAGGGCGCGGGGAGGCTGCCCAGGGCAGAGAGCGGCAGCCAGCCGAGTTCTTCGTCGCGGCAGAGGGCGAGCACACGTGCGGGAGCATTTCCAGGAACAATGCGGCTTCCCGGGCGCTCCGAGAAGCTGGCGGAGGCACGCAGGCTGATGCCCTCCCGCTTGGCCCAGGCCACTGCATCCTCGAAGAGCACCTTTGCGCCGTTCCGGGCCAGGGCCAAGGCCTCGTCCAGGCTCAGCTCGTCCAGCCGCACCGTCCCGCTGACAAGCCGGGGGTCAGCAGAGTAGATGCCGTCCACATCCGAGCATATTTCGCATTCATCGGCCTGAATCGCAGCAGCCAACACGACTGCGGTGGTGTCTGAGCCACCGCGCCCCAGGGTGGTGACCTCACGTTCCCGGCTCATCCCCTGAAAACCCGCGACGATCACCACCTCTCCGGCCTCCAAAGCCTCCAGCAACCGATCGGGGCGCAACTCGACCACCCGCGCCGAGGCGTGGGAGCTGTCGGTGATAATCCCGGATTGGGAGCCGGTAAAGCTGCGGGCAGGCACACCCAGATCCCGGAGCGCCATGGCCAAGAGCGCCATCGTGATGCGCTCTCCCACGGAGAGCAGCATGTCCAGCTCCCGCCGCTCCGGTTGAATCGAAAGCTGTTTAGCAAGAGCTAACAATTCATTGGTGGTGTTGCCCATGGCCGAGACCACAACCAAGATCTGGTGGCCCTCTTTTGCCCGCTCGGCCACCCGCCGGGCGACCTTCCGGATTTTCTCGACGTCGGCCACCGAGGATCCACCATATTTCTGGACGATCCGCATCTACTGGACCAGGAAGTCGTCGAGAAAAATGGTGTTCTCGCCACGATCACTGGAAAGGTAGCCGGTGATGTCCTGGATCTCCACCCGCCGCACCGCGGTCAACGAGGCGCCGGGCAGGGGATCAAGGGTACGAAAAAACACAATTGGGAGGCGGATATCCACCCAATCCTCGGTGGGAATAATAGACAGCGGAGCAGAAAACCGGGTTCCATCGGCGGAATGCAGGAGCACCTGGATCTCCGCCGGAAAGGAGCTGGCCCGGGCACGGAAATAGATCTCCCGCACTTCTTGATCACCCGAAAAGCTTAAGCTCAACCGGTCGATCTCCTGAGCACGTGCAACGGTATCCCAGGCCAATGCGTGCTCGTTCTCTCCCACCGACCGCACATCCAGGCGCCCCACCGCGGGTGCGTCGGCCCCCCGCACCAACGAGCCCGGTCCCTCCTCGAAATTCCATCGCACCGGCAGCGTGGTCACCCCCTTGCGGGTCAGCTCGATATGGGCAAGCAGGGCCTCGGCCTTCTTTTTTTCCTCGACGGAGGCGGCCGCCTCCCGGAGCGCAACCACCGCTCCGTCCAGATCCCCCGCCATAAACCTTGCCCGCCCCAGCCAGTACAGGATCTCAGGCCGCAGCGCATATTTCCGAGACATATCCTCGGGAAGCAGCTCCTGATAGTACTGCAGCGCCAGCACGGCGTTGCCGTCGGCGGCCTCCACCAGCCTTGCGTCGTACAGACCTTCCCAGGTTCGCACGTCGTCAGCCGGGCCAGCTATTGCCAGGGAAAACAGCAGGATCACCCGATTTCCTCGCCCACAAATTTATAGCCGATGCCGTGCAAGGTCTCGATAAAGCGCGGCTGACCGGCGTCGTCATGCAGCTTCTTTCGGACGTTGAGAATGTGGGTATCTACGGTGCGTGTGGTCACTCCGGCATTGTATTTCCAGATGGACCGCAACAGCTCTTCTCGGCCCAGCACCTTGCCCCGATGTTCGATCAGGTAGCGCAGCAGCTCCTGCTCCCGGTTGGACAGCCTCTCGATGCCATCACTGTGCCGGATGGCATAGTTGTCCAGATCCACCTCCACCCCCAGGTAGCGATAGAGACTTTTATTGCCACCAGCCCTTTTCAGCACTGCCTGAATGCGTGCGCGCAGCTCCAGCAACGAAAATGGTTTGGTAACATAGTCATCCGCGCCCATGCCAAAGGCGAGCAGCTTGTCCTGCTCCAAGGTGCGGGCGGTGACCATGATCACGGGCCCCACATAGCCCTGGGCGCGCAGCTCCTTGAGCACCTCGAAACCGTCCATTCCCCCTGGACCTTCGGGGCCTTCGTGCAGCATCACATCCAGGACGGCGCAGTCAAAGCGGTTACGACGGGCCAGCTCCAACGCCGCCTTTCCGCCGCGTGCATGGCTGACATCGTAGCCCTCCCGCGTGAAGAAGGCCACCAGCGAGGAGACCACCTCTTCTTCATCTTCCACAAACAGAATGCGCGGCATCTTACCTCTCTACAGTAGCGTCCGGGGGTCGGACGGGAAAATGGAGTATGAAGGTGGTTCCGCTACCAAGAATGGAGCGGAGGGACACCCTGCCATTGTGGGCTTTCATGATATAGTCAACAATCGTCAGGCCCAGGCCAGTACCTTTCCGGCGCCGCGCCTGCGGGTCATTACTTCGGTAGTACTGGGAGAAGATCAACTTCTGCTCCTCGGGGGCGATGCCGATGCCACGGTCGGCGACCTCCACCCACACTTCCTGATCTACAAGCCATACTCTAACGCCGATCCAACCCGCGTCCTGGCCATATTTGGCTGCATTTGACAGCAAATTGGTCAGCGCCTGCGCCACCGCCTCGGGATCGTGGTGGACGGCCGGCAGGTCCTCCGGGAGCTCCAGCTCCACCTCGACCCCGGCCATCTCCATGCCCACCTGCGAGGACTCCACGGCCCGGATCACCGTCAACGCGAGGTCGCCGGGGCGGATCCAGTACTTTTTTACACCGCGTCGTATTGCCGAAAAATCAAGGATGTTATCGATCATCCGCGAGAGTCGCTCACACTCGCGCATGATGATGCCGTAGTCGCGAGAGCGTCCCTCTTCGCTGGTGACCACGCCTAAAAACAGCGCCTCCGCCTTCACCCGAATCTGCGTGAGGGGAGAGCGAAGTTCATGCGAAACCATCGCCGCAAAATCGGCTTTTTCGGCAGCGGCATCCAGCTCACGCTGCAGCAGTCGCGCCGAGACCAGGGCGCCGATGCCGATCATCAGCACCGAGAGCATGATGATGCCCCGCCCCCGGTCCACCTGCTCCTCCTGTCGTAAGGCCAATGCGGCAGGATAGCGTGGACGCACTACCATCGACCAGCCCGGAAGCCAGGGAGAAAGTGACCTTCTTGTGAGCACGTCGGTGCCGATCATGCCGTTGGAATCGGCCACCTCCACCTTCACGTCGGCATCGGTGCCGGTACTCCGCGACGCGATCAGCAGCAGCCGCGCCCGCAAAGTCCGCAGGTCCATCCCAAGGATATACTGATCGTTGTCGGTCCAGGTAATCGCCCAGAGTGCCTGATCGGTGCGGGTATAGGAAAACTGGCCCGACGACAACTTTAAAAGACGTCCCTTTGCACCCAGAGAATCCATATCCGGCAAGAGCCGCTCGGCATGGTAGAGGGCGGCGCTACGCTCGGCAAGCCGGATCCGGGTGCGCCCCAGCCATTCGGCATCGGCCAGCGGTGCGGTGAGGTCCAGGGCTCTCCGGGCTACCGCAGCTTCGCCACCCCGGCCAATCACCCAGGTTGCTCCTATCAGTTCCTCCACGAGACCCTGGAGATCAGACTGGCCCGCCACCGGGTTTCGCGCCAGCAGGCTCTCTCCCATCTTCAGCCGCGCCAGATCCCCATAGCGGAAGCCGTAGATGTCGCGCAGGTCGCCATAGCGCTGCAAAACCTCGCGATAGGAGCTGTCCGCCCCGGCAATATCCCCCAAGGCCAACAGCGCTCCTGCCCGTCCGACGAGAGCCGCAGCCAGCGCGCGATCCCCGTGGGCCTCCCGCATCGCCTGCGCGTAGGTGTTTGCCGACCGCTGATACTCCTTTCTCTGGAAGAGCGCAAAGGCCTCCTGTTGACGTGTAAAGAGCAGCATTTCTTGGTCTTCTAAGGGCGGAATTTCCTCCCGTGCAAAGGGACCGGCCAGATTTCCATCGGCATCAAAGCGGAATACCACCCGCAAGGAGTCGGCCAGCTCGGGCAGCCGCACCCCTAAGGACTCGCCCGATTTGAGCCGGTTCAGGGTCGCATCTTCAAAATTCTGGAAGTAGGTACCCACCTCGCTGACCGCACTCTCCGCGGCGACGTCGGCCTCACGTGCAACCTCGGCCGCTCCGGCGCGTTGTTCGGCGCGGATGCCCTGGATGCCATACCAAGCCAGCAGCAGCCCCGGGGCCAACACGGTCATAGAAAATATGCCAACAAAGCGGATAACGCCCCGAAGGTCGTAGACCTCCTCCCGTGCACGCACATCCCCGCGAACGGCGTCTCGCAGACGACGGATCAGGATACTCAGGCTGTCGCGCGGCTCAGGGACCAAGGACTCTCCGCCGCCGAATGTAGCCCGATTTGTTGCCTGCGGCGCGGAAGGTTAGCCAGCAAGGATGAAGGCGATCCGTATTCTGGAGCATGGGGGCGTGGAGCAGCTGCGACGGGTGGATCTGCCGGATCCGCAGCCTGCACCTGGAGAAGTACAGGTAGGTGTCAGCCATGTGGCCCTGAACCACCTGGATGTCTGGGTGCGTCGGGGGGTGCCGAGGCACTCTTTCGGCCTCCCTCGTATTCCCGGGTCCGATGTTGCGGTGCAGCATGAGGGGAGGGCATGGGTACTTCAGCCCTCCTGGGGTTGCGGGCTTTGCAACAGCTGCCAGTCGGGAAGACAGGATCTATGTAAAAAATTCAAGATCAGGGGGGAGAGCACGGACGGGGGTTGTGCCTCACTCCTTTGTGTTGCACCCTGGATGTTGCTGCCGGTGCCGAAGCATCTCTCCGCCGCGGAGGCGGCGTCGCTCCCACTTACGCTGTTGACTGCCTGGCATATGCTGGTGGGACGTGCACAACTCCAGAGAGGTGAGCGTGTCTTGGTGCAGGCAGGAGGCTCTGGAGTGGGAGTGATGGCCATCCAGATCGCCCGCCTTTTTGGCTGTGACGTACATGCCACCTCTGCCGACGAAGGTCGCCGTCGCCGGATCGCCGAAATGGGAGCAGTTCCACACCCTTACGAGGACATCCCAAAGAACTTTGATGTGGTGGTGGAGACAGTCGGAAAGGACACCTGGGAGGCCTCCTGCAAAGCCCTGGCCTGGGGGGGACGCCTCGCTTGCTGCGGCGCAACATCAGGGCCTGAGGTGGGACTGAATCTTCGTTTATTGTTCTTCAAACAACTCACGTTGTTGGGGAGCACGATGGGCGGCCCGGCGGAGCTGAGGGCGGCCTGGCGGGAGGTGGAGGCGGGGACCATCCGCCCGGTGGTGGATCGGCTGCTGCCGATGTCGCGGATTGGCGAGGCGCATGGGCTGCTGGAGCGCCGGGAGCTCTTCGGAAAAGTGGTCTTGGAACAGGATTTAGAATGAGCTACTCTCCGCGCCATCGCCTTCCTTTGTGGACACCGGGCCGAGGTGCCTCCGGACGCTGGAAGCAGAGTCCGGACGATTTTTCGGTGGTGGAGCTGCCCGCACGGGAGCCGGAGGGGGAGGGAGAGCACCAGTGGCTGCGTATTGAGCGCCGGGGCTACTCCACCGAAGAAGTGGCCTCCGCCCTGGCAGAACGGGCGGGGGTGCCCCGGGTGGCCATCGGCTATGCGGGCCTGAAGGATCGCCAAGCGCGCACGGTGCAGGACTTCACCGTGATGGGGGGGCAGCCGGTGACCCAGCTCCCCGAGGGGATGATCCTCCAAAAAAGCTCTCGAAGCCTGCATAAGCTGCGGGTGGGGGAGCTGGTGGGCAACCGTTTTGACATCCGGGTGCGCGGCTGTGACCTGGAGATCCTAGAAAATCGCGCGCGCAAGCTGGAAAAAACCGGGATGCCCAACTACTACGGCGAGCAGCGGGTGGGGACCGATGCCCCCCGCCGGGGCTACGAGGCGCTCCTGGGACGTGGGCCTTTCCTATCAGAACCCGAGCTGAAATTTGCACTTTCGGCATATCAGTCCCTGTTGTTCAACGATGTCCTGATGCGACGTGGTCCCCGTCGCCTGCGCGGGGATCTGGAGGAGGAGGGGATTCCTACGGGGCCGATCTTTGGGGCCACCATGCCCTGGCCTTCGGATGAGGCTTTGCAGCTGGAAGAAAGTGTACTTCTGGGGGAGGGGCTGCCACAGGGGGTATGGACCCGTTTTCCACGCCTGACCAAAGGCACCCGCCGGAAGTTGTGGGTGGAGCTGAAGATCCGCATTCAGCCTGTGGAAGATGGAGCATGGCTGCGCTTTGGCCTTCCGCCGGGCAGCTATGCGACGGTCCTTCTCGAAGAACTGCTGTAAGCCCTGTAAGCCAGCCGCGTTCCCAACGTTTTTCCGTCATGCTGCTGCTCCTCCTCTCCTGCGCACTCAGCTCTCCCTCCTCAGAGGCTCAATCCGGTACGTCCAACCCGGCTTTGTCCTCTTCACCGTCTGCGGCCTCTCCGGGCCTGGATCAGGTGCCGTCCGCGGAGGCGGCCGTAGCTGCTTCGGTCTGTCCGCCGCTCTTCCCGAACGAGAGCCCCGCGCAGGGCATCCTTGTGCAGAAAGGTGCGCGGCGCTTGGGCTACTACGAGGCGGGGAAGCTGGCCACCTATGCGGATCAACCAGCCTGTTTTGAGATGTCCCTGGGTTTTACACCCGAAGGTCACAAACAACGCGAAGGGGACGGTCGCACCCCCGAAGGCCGCTACCACATCTACACCAAAAATCCCAAGTCCCAGTTCTATGTTTCTTTGGGCATTTCCTATCCCAATGCTGCGGATGCAAAGGCGGCCTTGGATGCGGGCACCATCGACACGGCCACCTACAATCGGATCCTGAAAAATCCCTTCTGGCCACCCTCGAACACCGGCCTTGGGGGGCTGATCTTCATCCATGGCGGCGGCGTGGGCAGCGACTGGACCTGGGGCTGTGTTGCTCTGGAGAATGAGCCTATGAAGTATCTTTTTGACCGGGTACAGACCGGCGCGGCGGTGTTGATTCTGCCCTGACTAGGGTCCCAGCGGCAGCCCCAGCTCCACCCATAGCAACAGAAATACAGTCCATACCGGCAAAAAAACCAGTGCGTAAGGCATCATCGCTGCCAGCAATGTGCCCAGGCCGGTCTCCGGGTTGTAGCGGCGCGCCACGGTCAGGACCACGGGGAGGTAGGGAAACAGGGGAGAGATGACGTTGAAAGGGGAATCTCCCACACGGTAGGCGGCCTGGGCCAGAGTTGGGGAAATATGAAGGAGCCCGAGCATCGGAACAAAAACGGGTGCGAGGATGGCCCACTTGGCGGATGCAGAGACGATCAGCAGATCCAACAAAGCCGTAAACAGGATGAAGGCCACCAACAGCACTGCCTGGGGGAGCTGGGCCTGCTTCAGCAGCTCGGCACCGGACACGGCGAGCACCAAGCCCAGGTTGCTCCATGAAAACCAGGCAACCACCTGGGCTGCGACAAAGGAGAGCACCAGGTAGCCTCCCATGGTGCCCATGGCCGCGGCACAGGCGGCCACCGCCGCTCGCAGGTCCCGGATGCTGCCGGTAATGCAGAACCGGCTCCGTTGTGCAATAATTCCCAGCACGACTGCAGAGGTGAGCGATAATTCCCAGGGGGCGGCAGCGGCTCCGCCGCCGGTGGCCGAGGTTTG
>CAITDR010000555.1 GCA_903891165.1 uncultured Pseudomonadota bacterium | reverse complement strand
CGCCGCCGTGGCGTTGGCGCGTGCGGGCGCAAAAGTGCTGATGGTCGAGGCCGGACCCTGGCGGGACCCCAAGGACTACCCGGTGAGCACCTACGGCGCCATGCGCGATATGATGGACGACTGGGGCTCCACCATCACCATGGGCCGCGCCTTCTGGCCGGTGGTCCAGGCAAAATTGGTCGGCGGCACCACGGTGATCAACTCCGCCATCTGCGTGCGCACCCCCGAAGACATTTTTCAGGCCTGGCAGAAGGAGTTTGGCATTGCGACGGGGGACTACCCCGAGCAGATCTGGGCGCTGCAAGAGCAGATCGAGAAGGAGCTGCACGTTGCAGAGACGGATCCTCCCTTTATGGGCCGCTCCAACGAGCTGGCCCTGCGTGGGGACGTGGCCGCTGCCTACCACGGCCATGTGATCCGCCGTTTTGCCAAGGCCTGCATCGGCAGTGGACAATGCCTGCAGGGCTGCAAGTCCGAGCGGAAGCAGAGTACCAACCTGAACTATGTGCCCGAGATCCTGGAGCGGGGTGGCTCTATCCTCTCCTGCGCCCCCGTGGACAAGGTGCTGTTCCAAGGTACCCGCGCCGTCGGAGTCACCGGCCGCTTCCAACATCCCCAGACCGGCGCCTCCGGCGCAAAATTCACCGCCCGCGCCAAAAAAGCGGTGATCATCGCCGCATCGGCCACCCACCGCCCGGCGCTGTTGCGACGCTCGGGCCTGCGGCACGCCGCCGTGGGCGCCTGGTTCCGGGCCCACCCCGGCACCGGCGTCTTCGGCCTCTACCCCGAGGTGGTGGACAGCAACACCGGGGTCACCCAGGGCTGGAGCAGCTCTCACTTCCGCCAGTCGGAAGGTTTTAAGATTGAAACACTTTCGATTCCCATGGAGATGGCTATCTCCCGTTTTTCGGGGGGTGGGCGCGCCTTTATGGAGAAGCTCAAGCACTACCGGCATGTGGCCATGTGGTGCCATGCACTTCGGGCGCGCACACCGGGCAGGGTCTATGCCGGTTTTGGCGGAAAGCCGCTGGTGCGCTACACGCTGGACGACTACGACATGACCCGCTTCCGCCAGGGCATGTATCGGGTGGCCGAGCTGCATTTTGCTGCCGGTGCCCGTGCGGTGATTCCCGGCATCGCCGGTCTACCTTTCAGCCTGGAGCGTCATGAGCTGGATGTTTTGGCCAAGGCGCCGTTGGATCCCCGCGCCTATGTGGCCATCCTCTCCCACCTTTTTGGCGGCTGTGTTATGGGGGCAGACAGCAGCAAAGCCGTCTGTGATGCCAAAGGCCAGGTCTACGGCCGCCAAGGTCTGTGGGTGGCCGATGCTTCGCTGATGCCGGACAATATCGGAGTGAACCCCCAACATACCATCATGGCGATGGCGATGTTGGTGGCCAGGGAGGCGTTGCAGCAAAACTGAATGGCCATTCAGTAGCGTGATACATGGCTACATGTATCACGAAACATCGATATGCTACATGGCGTTTCGTGATGCATCCGGGTGGTGACGCACGTTCTACCGTGCTCAGCCTGCCACACACAAGAAGGAACGCGCCTGCTCGCAGGACTCCACCCGCCAGGAGCCGACATTCCGCGGATCGGCGCTCAGGGCTCCACAACGTGGGCCGCCGATCTCCTCGGGCTGGGCGTTCATCCAGTCGGTGTAGACCACCGCGCTCTGGTCCACCCACTGCCAGCTCCCGTCGGCCTCAAACAGGCCCATCCACCAGTCTCCCTGGTCGTGGGTGGCGGCGATGCTGCGGAACAGCATATTGTCCGGGCCATTGAAGATCGTCGCCAGCTCGTAGCCGCGCGCTGCACAAAAGTCGGCGGCCTCCTGCCAGGGCGTGGGCGCGTCGCAGACCAGGAGAGAGCCGCCATCGGTCAGGCTGCGGGCATCGCAGCCACAGTCGGCACCGTCGTCGATCAGACGGTCGCAGTTTTCGTCCAGGCCGTTGCAGACTTCCGTATTTCCAGGAGAGAGATCGGCGTTGTGGTCGTCACAATCGCCGGGCCACTCGGTCAGCCCCTGCCCCAGGGCACAGCTCGCCACCGGCAAGCCGCCAAAACCGTCTCCATCCTCGTCCAGCCAGCGGGTGCCACCCTCGTCCACCACGCCGTCGCAGTTGGTGTCCACGCCGTCGCAGTCGTCAATCTCTCCAGGGCGAACGCCGGGATCCCCGTCGTCGCAGTCCCCGGCATCCAGGACATAGCCCTGCGGACCCACCTGGGCGATCACCGCCTCGGCCCCATCGCCAAAGCCATCCTCGTCCAGATCCAGGTACCAGAGCTCCACCTGCGCAATCGCGGGTGCGCCAAGGCTACGGATCGAATATACTTCAGGTTCTTCCATAGGAATCACCTGGGTCCGCACGTCCTCCAGAGAGAGGGCCGTGGCAGCGTTGTTTACGGAGGGATCGCCGGAGGTGTTGCAGGCGCTGAGGGAGGAGAGGAGGAGGAAGTGCAGCATGGTGTTCTCTGTGTTCGGACTCCTCCTTTGCAACGGCCATGCCAACTTTTCTGTACCGTTTCGGAACAGATGGGCGGGCACCGCCGTACAGGTTGGAACAACAGCGAGTGGGACCTGCACATCCCGGGGAAATGCGGGCTCTATGCCTGGCGGCGACGGCGCAAAAGCGGGAGTGCTGCGGCCAAACCCAGCATCCCGAGGCCCTGGACCTGCCCGACGCTGCTGCAGCCGTTGTCGGACTTCGCGGTGGCATCACAGAGCAGACATTCGTAGTCCACGCTGGTGGGCGGTGTCCCGTTGCTGTAGTCCAGCTTGGAGCAGGTACTTTTTACACAAGCCCCGCTCTTGCCAGCATCATCTTTGCAGGCATCCCCGGCGATCTTCTCGTCGCAACCGTCGATGTTTGCGGGGGGGACATCGGCATGAGCAGAGAGGCAGAGAGAGAGTAGGAAGGCGGAGAAGGTCAGCATAGGTCCATCCGGGTAGGGAGCTTGGAAAGAGCCCCTAACCCACTCAGACCGGGATAGCCCACCACACCCGCTGCCATCGTCCGCTGCACAAATTCTGGGAGGAAGAAAATAGTCCGTCGAACCCAACCTATAGTCTACGCGGTAGCTCTTCAATTGCCAAGGGGCAGAATGAAGCGCTTGGGCCATCCGAAAGACTGGACGATCTGACCAGAGCTGACTACGTTCTGGTCATGACAACCACCGTAGGCACCGCTGAGCTGAAAGCCCACCTGAGCGAACACCTTCAAGCCGTGCGGCGGGGCGAGACGATTATTGTCCTCGACCGAAAGGAACCCATTGCCCAGATTGTGCCCATCGGTACAACTCACAACGGGCTGGTGATTCGGCCTGCGAAGGGTTCGATCCAGGATGTTCCGCTTCTTGGCCCATGCTTGGGAAGCTCCGATGTGGATGTGCTAGAACAATTGTGGGAAGAACGGGCGGATCGCTTTTGACCGCATATGTTGACTCTTCCGTTCTGCTACGGATCGTCCTTTCCCAGCCGGGCGCTCTTCCCGAGTGGCTTGCGATTCAACAGATGGTAACCAGCGCACTGACCGAAGTGGAGTGCCTGCGAACGCTGGACCGCCGCCATCAATTGGGTCAGCTCGATCTCAAGGCTCTTGCGGAACGTCGGAATTTTACGTTCGAACTTTTGAGGCATGCCCACCTCGCTGATGTGACCGCGACTATCCTCCGGCGTGCAGCGGATCCATTCCCAGCGCCGCTCGGAACGCTGGACGCCATCCATCTGGCCACCGCCCTGCTGCTCCGGGACGCTGGCAACGAGGCTCTGGTGTTCGCCACACACGACCGTCCGTTGGCAATTGCCGCCCAGGCAAGTGGTTTTCGGACCATCGGCCTTTAAGTCTCGGGTGCCCCTGGCCCCCCTCCCCCATCGGCGCTAAAAAACCCCATGCCCCCGATCACCCGTGGTGTACTCCTTGCGCTGGCAGCAGCGGCTCTGTTCGGGCTGACAACCCCGTTGATCCAGCGTTTTGGCGAGGGCGCCGGGCCCTTTGCCATCGCGGCGCTTCTGTACGGGGGCGCCGCTGGTCTGGCGGCAATTTCGGGGCGTAGCAGTGCGGAAACGCCTCTCAGTCGCGTACATCTGCCCCGCCTCGCAGGGGTGGCGCTCTTCGGGGCGCTGGTGGCACCGGTGCTGCTGGCCCTGGGGCTGCGTGCGACCAGCGGAACCAGTGCTTCGTTGCTGCTGAATCTGGAAGCCGTGTTCACCGTGGCGCTGGGGGCGGCCGTCCACCGTGAACCCGTGGGCCGGCAGGTGATCGCGGCGGTCGGGGTGATCGCCCTGGGCGGTGCAGTGGTCAGTTTTGCGCCCGCCGACGGCACCACAACCTTGTTCGGATCGCTCTTGATTGCCGGTGCAACCTTGAGCTGGGCCCTGGACAATACCCTTTCGCGACCCCTGTCCGAGCTGGACCCGGGCCAAGTGGTGGCGGGCAAGGGCCTGATCGGCGCCGGCCTTTCTCTGGTGGGAGCTCTATTGCTGGATCAGTCTTTTCCAGCTTTGTACCCGGCAATGGGGCTGATGATCTGCGGGGCCTTAGGCTACGGGGGCAGCCTGCGCCTGTATCTTCGGGCGCAGCGGATCCTGGGCGCCGCACGCACCGGGTCGGTGTTTGCCATCGCTCCCTTTTTGGGGGCGCTGCTGGCAATATTGTTGGGAGAGCCCATCGGCGGTGTGGCCACCCTGGTCGGCGGCCTGCTGATGGCCTTCGGGGTCTACCTGCACCTGACCGAAGCCCACGATCATATGCACGAACACCCTCCCCTCACCCATGATCATCCACATCGGCATGACGATGATCACCACGATGATCACCACCACCCCGACCTTCCGCCGGGCACCGTCCATAGCCACCCGCACAGCCACACTTTTCGCGAACATCGGCACGCCCATGGCGAGGATGTCCACCATCGGCACCATGGTTAGGTCTGTTCCTCTCCAAAGATGGCTGCCGATCCTGGCTTTTGGGACAGGCCTGCTCCTGAACCGGCCACAACTTCCCACCCCGGTGACCGAGCAGGATGCCGAGTCCACCGGTCAATTTTCCGGCATCCGCGCTCACCAATTTGTCAGCCGTATCGCAACGGCCCCTCGTCCCAGCGGCAGCGCACAACATGCGGCGGTCCTCGACATGCTGGAGGCCGAACTTCGGAGCCTGAGTTTTCAGGTTGAACGCGAGGGATCCCCACTCCAGAATCTCGTGGCAAGTGCTCCAGGTGCCGACAATGGGGGCCTGTGGCTGGTGGCCCACTCCGACTCGGTTCGCGCCGGCCCGGGGGCGGCCGACGATGGGCTGGGCCTCGCGGTGGCCCTGGAGGCGGCGCGGGTGTTGAGCCGGGAGGGGCTTTCTCCGAAATTGCATGTCCTTTTTACGGATGGGGAGGAGCGGGGGCTGTTGGGGGCGCGGGCCTTCGTGGCCGAACATCCTGGCAATCGCGTCGTTCTGAACCTGGAGGCACGCGGCACCGAGGGTCCGGTATTTATGTTCCAGGCAGCAGGTCCGGTGCTGGAAAGCTACGAAGCTTCGGCCTGTCAGGCGCAGAGTACGTCTTTGGCGCGTGCGGTGTACGAGCTTTTGCCAAATGATACCGACTTTACGATTTTCCGGGCCTCCGGGGCATGGGGCTATGATTTTGCCCTGATCCATGGGGCGGAAAATTACCATACTGTGAAAGACAGCCCGGAAAATCTGGACCCGCGTAGTGTTCAGCAATTGGGCGACTGTGTGGTGGGTCTGGGAAGGCAGTGGCTGGGACGGTTGGAGGAGGGTGATGTGCTACGAACGGGGTCCACGTCCGGGGTGGATTCCGTATGGTTTCAGCTCTTTGGACGCACCCTGGTGTTGCCACCCTGGCTGGTTCAGGCGCTGGCACTGACGATGATTTTCAACTTGCAGCGGTCCTCCCGCTGGGGTCTGTTGGTCTGGCTGGGGGCGCTACCGCTCTGTTTTGGCATCGGCCTGGGGGCCTTAAAACTCCTGGCCCAGTTCCCCGTCTTTTATGAAGGTGTTGCGGAGATGCCAGGGGCAGAGCCGATCTATGTGGGGGCCTGGGCGCTGGGACTGGGATGGACCGCGGTGCTGGCGCGTGGAACAAGGCGATCCGGCTGGTTGTTCGGGGGAGCTCTGGTAGCAACGGCGATGGCGGTGGCCTGGCCACAGGTGGGCTATGTACTGTTGCCGGGGTTGGGGGCGGCGATAGCTGAGCGGCGCGGCTGGCGATGGACCCAGGTTGGAGCAACTTTTCTGGCGGGTCTGATCCTGGGGCCGCTGGTGTTGGCTTTGGGAGCAGCCCTCACAACGCGGATGCTCCCGGTGTTATGTGTGGCACCGATCATATTGTTGGGGTGGCTCGGTCCGATGAAGAATATCGAGGCCAAGCACCGGCAGGTTACGCCGTGACTCACTTCAGAGTGACGCCAAACAAAGTTTGATACACCCCGCAAAAAAGATGCCAGACCGCCTCCTCCTCTACCCCCCCTCCCTCTGATCCAGCTCGTTGTTCCAGAAGATCCTTCGCCCCAGCCCCTCCATAAAGAAGCCAAAGCGCACCGGGTCAAAACCGATGGCCATGACCCACGGGGCCTGGGCGATGTCGCCGCGCAAAGCGGAGAGGTTGACCAGCGCCTGGATGCTGAAAAAATCGTAGAATTCAAAGCCGCCGCCGCTGATAATCGAGGTGACGTGCGCGGTGACCTGCTCCTCGATGGGCTCGGTCAGGCTGGGGGCCTTTAATGCGGTGGATCCGACGCCGGTCGATACGATAAAGGCGCTGTTTCCACCAAACCAACGTAAAATCGGTGAGCGCGTTCGCAGGCGCCATCCGAAGGTGGTGGTGAAGGCCAGGATGGGCGAGGTGGTTTCGGGCATTTTCCCACCCGCAAAGGCCAGCGGTACAGTGAGCAAAAAGCCGCCGCTGTACTTCACCCGGAAGCCAGGTTCATAGTCCGCAAAGAGATAGCGCTCGGTCTCCTGACCATCGCGATGCAGCTCCACCAGCAGAAGATCGCCGTGGTGGAATTGATAGTCATTATAGATGTTTGTCAGTTGCCGAATGGGCAGGCGGTAGGGGCTCTCCACACGCTCAGGGAGAAAGCGGATCTCGTTGCCTATCTGGCCCTTCAGACCGCCAGTTACCGAGCGTATCAATTGAAAATCCTGCTGAAGCCCCGTCGTCTTGCGGATGTAGAAACGTAGCTCCACCGGCTCCCACAGCGGCGCCACCTCCACCCAGCCCTCGGTGGAGAGCTCAACGGCCTCGTGAAAAAAACGCCCCCGACTCTCCACGGTTCGGGGTGTATATTCCCTTACCTCTTCGCCGGGAATTCCCGTGGCATAGGCGACCACCGCCGCCTGCCCCGTCGGCGTGGCGGGGACGACAAATTGTGGAGAAACCAGAGATTTTTCTACCCGGAGAGGAATCCCGCAGGCAAGGAGCAGGGGCAGGAGGAACATCAGGTCAGTATACAGGGTCGGGAAAAGGCTGTCTGCCCTCTTGTACAGCCTGGACAATTTTGCTACCCTTCGGGCCGGAGATGAAGGATGCGCAAATTCCTGTTGCTACCGCTCCTGGCCGTCCTGGCCGGTTGCCCACCCCCCAAAGACAAAGAGTCGGAGACTGCCGAACCGGTCGATGCCGACGGCGATGGCTTTACCATCGATGATGACTGCGACGACAACAACGCCGCTGTCAACCCCGGAGCCGCAGAAGTCTGCGACAGCCTGGATAATAACTGTGACGATGCCGTGGACGAAGCGGGCGGCACCGCATGGTACGCCGATTCCGACGCCGACGGCTTCGGAAACCCCGCCAACGCCACCACCGCATGTACCGCACCCGCCGGTTCAGTAGCGGACAATACCGACTGCGACGACGACGCCGCCAACGTCAACCCCGACGCGACCGAAGTCTGCGACGCCAACGGCGTGGACGAGGACTGCAACGGGCAGGCCAATGACGACGATCCCAATGCCACCGGCGGCGGCACCTACTACGCCGACACCGATGGCGACGGCTACGGCGACGCCGGAAACTCCACCAGCGCCTGCACCCAGCCCAACGGCTATGTGACCGAGCCGGTGGACTGCAACGACAACGACGTCCTCTCCTACCCCGGCGGGGTGGAGATCTGCGACGGCAACGACAACGACTGCAACGGCCAGATCGACGACAACGTGGCGGAGCCCACGACCTGGTACCAGGATTTTGACGGCGACGGCTATGGAAACAGCGCCGAAGAGTTGGCGAGCTGCGACATGCCCACCGGCTACGTAGACAACTTCCTGGACTGCAATGACAATAACGCCCTGCAGAGCCCGGGACTCCCGGAGATCTGTGACGGCAGCACCGACGAAAACTGCAACGGCTCGGTAGATGAAGCCGGAGCAACCGGCGGAACCACCTACTACCAGGACGCCGACAACGACGGCTTCGGTGGCACCACCACCCAGGACGCCTGCACCCAGCCCGGCGGCTATGTGACCGCCAACGACGACTGCGACGACAGCGACAACACCGTAGGTGCCGCTTCCACCTGGTACATCGACGGCGACAACGACGGCTACGGCGACAGCGACACCACGCAGACCAGCTGCACCCAGCCCTCCGGCTACGTGGACAACGCAGACGACCCGCTGGAAAATGCTGTGGATTCCTCGCTCAGCGCCACTGCGGATCTGGACGAAGTGGTGGACGTGGCCGCTTCAGCAACGGCGCTCTACGCCGTGGGATTCAACAGCAGCGGCGAGCCCGCGATCGTGGGGGTCAACCTGAGCACCGGCACCATCACCGAGTTGTACGCCGGGGATCCCCTGGTACAGCCCAGTGGGCTGGCACTCTCGGCCGACGGGAGCACCCTGTACGTCACCGACGTGGCGGCACAGGGTGGCAGCGACACCACCGGCGAAATGTACAGCTTGGTTGTCAACGGCGGGAGCCTGAGCACGGTCGGCGTTTCCGGCACCATCGACATGCCGGGCGACGTGGCGGTCCTGACCTCGGGCCTGCTGCTGGTGACCGGCTTCACGGATGCGGGGAGCCCCGGCCTGTTCCGGGTGGATCCGGCCAGTGGCGCCGCCTCCCTGCTCTATTCGGGTGCCCCGCTGAAGGAGCCGCTTGCAGTGGCCTGGGACAGCTACGGCAGCTACGCCTATGTGGCGGATGCCCGGGCAGAGGGAGGTGCGATCTACCAGTTTGATAGCACCTATACCGCTGCCACCCTCGTCACCACCGGTGTGCAGAATGCCTTCCCTGGCGGGCTTGCGGTGAGCGAAAACAGCAACGCCACCCTCTTCTTCCCCACGTTGGACAGCGAGGTGATCCTTGCGCTGGCCACCGGCACGGGGACCGAAGAAGTGCTCGGCGTGACCGGTCTGATCCTGGGCACCGGCTTGGATGTCGGGGGCGAGACCCTCTACATCGGCGATGTGGCAGGCTCTACCGACATCTATACCCTCTCCTACTGATTTTCTCCATTTAAACGCTTGAGGTTTCTATGTTCTCTGTACTGACCCTTCTGTTGGTCGCTCCGGCCTCTGCCTCTTCTCACCGGGAAGCCCCGGCGATCTCGCTGGATCCCTCTGCGGATCTCACCGACTTCTACGCCTTCCTGGACCCCAACGATAGCAGCAAGGTGGTGTTCATCCTCAACGTGAACCCCCTCTCTGCACCCGGCGGTGGCCCCAACTTCCACCGTTTTGACGACAACGTGCTCTACTCCATCAACATCGACAACGAGGGTGATGGAGAGGAAGACATCGTCTTCAACGTGCGCTTCGAGACCACCTACACCACAGATGCTTTTGGTTTCAATACCTTCATCTACAATATCGGTGACGTTGCGACCCGCAGCAACGTGTACCAGCAGCAGACCTACACGGTGACCCGGGTGGACGACGGCGTCTCCAGCACCATCCTGGCTTCCGGCGAAGTGGCGCCCGCCAACGTCGGTACCCAGAGCGGCAGCAACCTCGGTGGCTATGACCCCGAGTCCAGCGCTGGCGGCACCATCACCACCAACTACATCGAAACTTCCGGGAACTACAAGTTCTTTGCCGGTCCCCGGCAGGAAGGTTTTTATGTGGATTTGGAGCGCACCTTCGACCTGCTGAACCTCGTGGGCAATGACGGGACTTCCAACAAAAACACGCTGCTGGGCTACAACACCCACAGCTTCGCCATCGAGCTGCCGGTCACCGGGGTGACCAAGGATGGACTTGCGGCCACTTCAGCAAATTCCAACTCCATTATTGCTACCTGGACCACCACCTCTCGGCAGGCGGTGACGGTGCGGCGTCCGGGAGAGGACGACAAGCAGCGTGGTGCATGGGTCCAGGTTTCCCGGCTTGGAAACCCGCTGGTGAACGAGGTGGTGATTCCGACCATCGAGAAGGATGTGTTCAACGGCGCTCATCCGCGCGACGACCTCCAGTTTCTGTCCTACGTGCAGACCTCTTTGCTGGGGGCCTACATGAACGTGGTGTTGGGTACTTCCTGCCCCACCAGCTACGACGCGGGTCTGGGCATCGGTGGCCGTGAAGATCTGATCCTGGCCTTCCTGACCGGGCATCCGGCGCTGGGCACCATGCCCGATGGCTATGCGCTGGGCGGCGCCATCCCCGGGGAAGCCGGCAAGACCTTCGGTGCTTTTGAGGCCCTGCGTGTGAACCTCGAAGGCGACGGCTTCGGCCAGTGGCCGGATGGGCGTAGTGTGGAAAATGACGTGGTGGACGTGGCTCTTGGCGCGGTCTGCGGTGGTCTTGCCAGCTCCGGCGAAGGCTTCGCGCTGACCGACGGTGTGGACGACACCGGGCTGACCTACCTCTCCAGCTTCCCCTTCCTCGGGGATCCCTGGGCGGGCGATGACCACCCGACCGGTGGACATGACGAGCTGTGAGAGGCTGAGGATGGTTTGAGGAGGGGGGAGAGGTTTTTACAGAAGCCTT
>CAITDR010000554.1 GCA_903891165.1 uncultured Pseudomonadota bacterium | reverse complement strand
TGGCCACCGCGGTGCAGGCCCTGGTGCCGGTAGGAGACTTCATGTCCCGGCCGGATCTGCTGCCTTGGACCGCGATGTTGCTCACCTGTGCCGTCCTGTTGCGTGGCGGCACGGTCGGCGACGGCCCCCACCCCATGCTGACGGTGCGGGAAGCCCGCCTGGGTCACTTTGCCATCGTTTTTGCGCAGGCCGCCACCCCGGCTGCCATCCTGGGCTGGTTTGATGCCTCCTGGTCTACCGACGAAGATACCCGCAACATTGCGGCCACCGTCGCAACCCTATTGCTGCTCGCACGCTGGGCTGGTCGTGAAGATGGCCGTACCTCCTGGGATCCTCCCGGGCGCCTCGGTGAGTGGCTCTACTGGGTGATGGGTGTGGGGCTGATCCAGGCGCTGGTTTCCGCGCTGGGCACCGCCCACCGTTTGTTCCAGGACATCCCGATCATCTGCTGGATCGCACCGGGAATGGCGATTGGCACCAGCTTCCTGGCGGTCGGGCTGGTCTATGGGCGCCCGCAGCACGCGCGCCAGCGCCGTGCCGCCGGGCGCACGGATGGCAAGAAGTATGCCTTGCCGCTTTTCCGGCCCTTGCTGGCTTTTTTTGGGCCGGCCCTGGGCTTCACCGGGCTGATGTCGCTGCACAGCTTTGCCGTGGGCTTGGTGGACTTCAACGCAGCCTTCATCGTCTCAGTTTATGTTGTAACATGGGCGGCGATTTTGTGGCCAAAGCCTGTTCCCGTCGCCGTCCACTGCCTGCTGCATGAAGTAGTGCCCGTCGGCGGGGTGGACAACCCCGCCACCGAGACCGCCTCCTCCTTTGAACGTCCGCCCAGCGGGGCCCTCCGCTTAAACCCATTGGACGTCAAACGTACCCGCACCTTACACTCCTGGGTAGTACCGATCCGCGACGCGCGTATCGGCGCCTTGGACGATCCGGTAAAGCCCCTGTGGACCCGTCCACAGGCCCCCCTGTTGATGCACACCCTCGGAGAAGCCAGCTTCGACCCCGATCCCTACACACTCCGGCCTCAGGCGGAGCGGGTGACCCTGCGGTTGCGCGGGCAGAAGGACAGCGGCTCCTTGTCGGGCGGGGCGGCGGTGCGGCGCCTCGTCGTGTTGCGTGCCTGGCCGCGTCCAGGAGATTCCTGGAAGAAGCGGATGATGACATGGCGGTGGGAAGAGCCGGTGCCCGAAGCCAGCTTGCAGATCGTGGACAGCACCACCGAGCAGCTCTATCTTGAAAACGGAAGTGTCCTGGTGGTTTCTATCGAAGGTGTTGCCCGCGCCTACGAGCTGGAGATCGGGACCTCTATCTACAACAGCTCCGAGATTGCCTCCTTCCGGCCTCCGCAGCTGGAGGACTACGTGGGGTTGAAATGATCTGGCTCTCGCTCCTGCTGGCCTGCGCAAAAGAGCAGGCATCCTGGCAGCTCATCGGAGCCTACGATGCTTCTGCGTTGAGACGTATCCTGCCCGATGGGGATCCGAACTTTGTCTGGACCCCGGCCAAGGGTATGGCTGAGTCCTGCGGCCCTGCCAAAGGTCCCGCGGGAATGGGCATTTTTGAGGCCGAGTCCGTCTCCTCGGCGCTGAGCCCCACGCTGGCCTTGGTGCTTCGGAACTCCAACCCCGCCGTGGCGCCGGCCCTGGGGCCGCACAATGTGCGTGTCTCGCTGGGCGGAGAAGTGTTGTTGCAGCCGATGGTGACGCCCCGCCACATCGCCGTGCGGCTGAAATTCCAGGAAGAAGATGAGCGCTACGCCGAGCTGGTGCGCACGCAGGTCGAGATGGAGACCTGCCTGGAGCATAAGCTGGGCCGTGGCTGGCTAGGGGGAGAGACGCGGCGGGTGGAGCAGGCCTTTTTGCTGCGGAAGCCCGACAGCTCCAACCGCGCCGATCGCGGCTATTTCGGCGGACAACGTGACCCTGTGCCCGCACTCCTGGGCGCCCCGGATGCCTGCCTTTTGGGCGCACGTGCGGCCACACCCGAGGGAGGAAAGGGCGAAGGAAGCCTGGATCTGGTGCCATCGGACATCTGGGGAGCCAGCCTGCGCCCCTGCGGCTTCAAAGCCGACGAGCTGAAGCTGTTGGAGGAGGGCAAGCTGGAGGTGAAGTCGCCCGAGGTTCCGCTGTACATGAGTAAGGAACCCACCGCAAAAGGGGCTTCCCTGGTACAGAAAGAGAGCAAACAGGACAAAGTCACCCGGCACTGGGAGCTGATGGACATCGAGCTGCGTCACGGACAGGATGCCGCGGGCAAAGATCAGATGTTGCTGGCGCTCAGCTACGGCGGGCGTTCACAGGCGCCGGAAGCCCTGCTTCCCGAAGACGAAAAGGGCGTGGCCGGGCTGGTGGACACCCTGGCAAAGGTCCCATACACCTACCCCAGCATCGGTCCAGAGGGGGATCCGCGTCGCTACACGGTGCTGTTGGTTCCCAACTGGCAAGTGGTGGAGGGCTTGCGACGGGTGGACGCAAAGCTGTACAAAGAATCGATGCGCGACGCCCCGGCGGGTCCGATGAATGGTGTGGCCTGGGTGCTGGCCAACCCCGAGCTGCTCTCGGTGCAGGTGATTCCCGCCACCAAGCGCTTTGAGCGTGTGAGCAGTGGTGAGTTTACGGAACTGAGCCAGGATGGAAACAGATACACCGTCTCCAGCGGTCGCATGGGTCTGATCCTGTCGCAAAAAACGGATCAGCGCGACAACGACACCCAGGCCAGGGCCGAGCTGGACCGGCTGGAGCAGGATCTTCTGCGCCAGGGCTACGTCAACGTAGAGGTACAACAACGCGATCTCGCCGATCCCATGGGGGGCGGTGCGCTGGGTCTGTTGGACTGGGGCTACACCATGGGTTTTGCCGCCGGTCGCAACGCTATGGTGTTGCCCGCTGACGAAGAGCCCACGTGGGAACAGGTATCTGCCGCCCACCGGGCGCGGCAGCATACCCTGTTCCTGGTGTCGGTTGCCATCAGCGGCTTGGTGGTTTTTGCAGGTTTGCGGCGCCTTCCCGAGCTGTGGACCAAGGTGCCCGAAGAGCGCGCCGACTACTGGCCGGGCAAGGCCCAGGCCGACGAGACCGATTTGGCCAAGCAGATCAAGGTGGAAGGCGCCGGTGGTGGCGGTGGCGGGGAGAAATAAGCTTGAAGCTGGAGAAGAGCGATAGGGGAGGCCCCACGGTGGAGCAGTTGGCGAAGGTGATCGCCCGCTGGATCTTTGAGCAGGAAAAAGGCCAGCAACGACAGGTGAGGAAGCTGGATCGATGACGTTGAAGTGGCGAGGCCCTACACTCTGGCCGAGGCTTCGGAAGAAGCGCTCGCTGTGGGATCGCTCGCCCTTGAGTCGCGGAATCTCCTGGGGAGAACTCCAGAAACTCTGGTTCCGTGGCCGCCTGATGCAGTGGCGGCGCGGCGTGGAGACCACACACCTGGTGCAGCGTGCCCTGCCCGAACCCGAAGTGGCCCCACCGCCGACGGGCCCCACCGAAGCCTGGAAGCGGGCCATGGAATTGGCGGCGCAGAAAGCGGCATTACGGGCAGCCCGTGCCGCGCAGCCCCTGCCCATCTCTCTGGGCGGAAATGCGACCACCCTGTTGCGACGTTCCCCCTCCGATTCGGCCGATCCTACCTTCTTGGATCGCCGCGGAAGAATGGGTAGAGGGGGGGAGGAGGAGGAGGTGCTCCCACATCCCCGGAGCCCCGGTGGAAGGCTGTCGGATCCGGCATCATCCGCCCCGCCCCCTCTTCGCACCCTCCCCGTCCAGACAAAAACTGTTTTTGTCCAGGAAGACGCGAAGAGCCGGCACAGGCGTCTCACCGGCGGCCTGCCCGCCCCGGGCGAGGGCCTGCGTGCGCCACCGCGCCCTCCCCCGCCCGCAGCCGAGAGCCCCCAACAGCGGCATCGGCGCCTGATCCAGGGTTTACCCGAGGGGATCCCCAGCGCCAGCACCGCCGTCGATGACATCCGCGAGGCGACGCCAGGCGGCATCCGCGGTGGCCAGAGCGCCTCCTCCTCCTCCCCCCCCTCCTCCTTCCAAAAAACCCGCCTCCAACGTGGTGCCGCCGCCCCGGGCAGTCGCAATGAGCTGCCCTCCTGGACCGCAGGGCGCTTCCGCGGCATGGTGTTGCGCACCGAGCAGGCGCTGCTTCGACAGACGGCGCTGCCCGAAGCCCCCCCCGTCGCGATGGCTCCCCCTCCTCCTCCCCCCGCCACCCCAAAAAGCTGGCGTGGAAGCCCGGCGGCCCCCCGCCCCGCGGCCCCCAGCCCCCGCCACAATGCGGGGGGTGCGCGGCGCCACGCCGGCGGGGCGCTCCATTGCCCCGCCCCCCCGCCGCGGCCAGCAACCGCCCCCGCTGGCCCCGCCCGGCGCGGTCAGGGCTGGCCAGGGTGAT
>CAITDR010000553.1 GCA_903891165.1 uncultured Pseudomonadota bacterium | reverse complement strand
GTCCAGGGTAGCCCGCTGCACCGCGCCCTGGTCTGGCAGGATCGCCGCACCGCCGAGCGCTGCGAAGAACTTCGGGCCGCCGGTTGGGAGGATCAGGTGCGCGCCCGCACCGGTCTGGTGTTGGATCCATACTTTTCCGGTACCAAGGCGGAGTGGATGCTCCAGCATGTCCCTGGTCTTCGCGAAAAAGCGGAGAGTGGGGCGGCCCGCTACGGAACCATCGACTCCTACCTGGTCTACCGCCTCTGCGGCCAGCATGTCACCGATCCCTCCAATGCCTCGCGCACCCTGCTCTACGATATCCATCGTCAGGAGTGGGATTCTGAGCTGTGCAAGCTCTTGAGCGTGCCGATGGCCTGTCTGCCGCGGGTGGTCGATAATGCAGGGATCATCGGCTATACCCGTGGGGTGGGCTTCCTGCCGGACGGCATCCCCGTGGCGGGGATCGCCGGGGATCAACAGTCGGCCCTGTTCGGGCAGGCCTGCTTTAAGCCTGGCATGGCAAAGTGTACCTACGGTACCGGTGCTTTTGTATTGCTGAATACAGGAGAAACGGCGGTGGCGTCGCGGCACGGGCTGCTCACCACCATCGCGTGGCGCCTGAATGGGAAAGTGGAGTATGCCCTGGAGGGAAGTGCTTTTGTGGCGGGCGCGGCGGTGCAGTGGCTTCGCGACGGACTGGGCTTCTTCTCCTCCTCCGCCGAGGTGGAGGAGCTGGCGGCGACGGTTCCCGACGCCGGGGGCGTCATTTTTGTGCCGGCGTTGGCAGGGCTCGGTGCACCCCACTGGCGGCCCGATGCCCGTGGGCTACTGTGCGGGCTGACGCGCGGAAGCACGAAGGCCCATATCGCCAGGGCCGTCCTGGAAGGAATGGCACTCCAGGTGGTGGACATGCTCCGCGCGATGGAGGCCGACGCCGGGCGGCCCCTGGCCGAGCTGCGGGTGGACGGCGGCGCTGCACGCAACAACCTGCTGATGCAGTACCAGGCCGATGTGCTCGAAGTGCGCTGCGTCCGTCCGAAAAACCTGGAAAGTACCGCCATGGGTGCGGCCTATCTTGCCGGGATCGGTGTGGGCTTCTGGCCCTCTCCCGAGGCCGTCTCCGATGCCTGGGCCCGCGACCGCAGCTTTGAACCGTCCCGACCCAAGGACGAGGTGGGTCAGATTATGAAGCACTGGTCCGACGCCGTCCGGCGCGCCTGATGCTTTTTCTTGTCGCGACGGTTTTGGGTTGTGAACCGGCCATTTCCCTGGAGAAATTGCGCAGTTCTGCCTTTCGGGAGGACTACCTTTGCCTGGCACGGGGCGGTGATCCGCAGGTGATCGCGGCAGCGGTGACGACAGAGGTGAACCCGGAGAGCCGGGACCGCCTGTCGCGTGCACTCACCCTCTGGCTGTTGGAACACGGGGACCTTCCCATGGAGCCCAGCCTGCTCCCGGCCTTAAATCCGGCGGATCGCCGCCTGTTGGAGGACGGGATCCACGCCCGCCGTGGCCGGAAGACCCCGGCGGCCGTCCACCAGAAGGTGTTTGAACAGCTTGGCTTTCCCCCGGCCGATCCCCGCTACACCGACGGCAAATTACAGACGGTAGACCTAAAAAATCTGAAGGCCCTCCGCGAGATTCCGCCACCGGTGGCAGCGGCGCCCCCCGCCCTTGAACAGGCCGAAGCACCGCCGCCTCCTCCCCCCCCAAAAAAAGCCGACCCCGGCTGGTGGTCCTGTAACAGCACCGGAGTGGAAGTCCCCTTCCTTGGATTTGTGGCGGCGCTCGCAGCTTTTCGGCGTCGCTCGTCTCCAAGGGGTTGAGGGGCCAAGCCTCCTAATAAAAACTCACCGCCATCTCATGGGTCAAGGTGAGCGGAATATAGCCTTCGATCTTGGTCTCTTCGCTCTCGGTGTGGGTTGCTGCGTTCCCGACCAGGGGCTCATTCATCTCGGTGATGTACCAGCGTCCCCCCTGCGGAGCAGTGGTCGCGTCGTGATCGGAGGCCACTTCGTGCTGGTACCACTCATCGAGCCGATCACCATTGACCACAAAACTACCATAGCCCAGTCCCGACGGGGCATACCAGACTGCATCGGGACTGGAGAGGGACTCGGCGCAGGTGGTCTGCTCCAGATCCCAGGTGCCCTCAAAGCTTAGGGGCTCGCCGGAATAGCGGCTTCCGCTGCCGCCATACGAGGAGACACAGTCCGCCAGACCATAGAGCGCGAGCACATCGGAATAGGCGTCGTCGAAGTCCCAGGTCAGGGTGTAGGTCAGGGTGTAGCCCGCCCAGTCGGGAAGGTCGGTATCGCTGTCTGAGTCGGTGTCGGAGTCGCTGTCGCTGTCCGAGTCGGTATCGGTGTCGGTGTCGGTGTCGGTATCCGTATCGGTATCGCTATCGGATTCTTCGCGACATACCTCGGCTCCCCAGCAATCGTTGTCCTGGCAGTCAAAGTAGCCGTCACGATCCTGATCGGCGCCGTCGGCACATTCTCCGGGTGCATCGCCCTCATAGTCCCCCGGCGCGCAGGCCAGCACCAGCGTGAGCAATAGCAGCATCGGCCCTCCTCCTCCCATTATTCTCTGCTTCTGCTGCCCTGTCCACTTCCGAAGTCCGCCGGGGCAAGGTAATGTTGCACATGGCCGCGCCCTTCCACTTCCGACATTTTGCCGGGTCCCTTCAGCTCCAGATCGACGACTTCCGGGCGCTGCGTCGCGCCATGGAGCTGCCCGAGCCGCTGTGGGTGGCCACCGCCTGCCCGACCCACAGCCTGCAGGCCGATGCCCGCTTTCTGGCCTTCATGGACGGCGACAACAACGGAAGGATCCGGGTGGAGGAGGTAAAAGCGGCGGTGGCCTGGGTCGCCGAGCAGCTGAGCGACTACGATGGTGTGGACCAGCGATCGGACCGGCTTTTGCTGGCACACCTCTCTCCGGCGGCGCACAGGCTGAAGGAAACGGCGCAGATCCTGCTGGAAAGCCAGCATGCGGTGGATCGCAGCAGCATTGAGCTGGCTCAGGTCCGCAGCTCAGAGGTTTCCCTGAAGCGTGCCTCGGTGAATGGCGATGGTATCCTCTCGCCCGATACGATGGCAGATGCGACGGTGGCACAACTTTTGGGTGCTGTACTCGCCTGTATGCCGGCCAAGGTCAATCGCTCGGGAAAACCGGGGGTGGACCGGCAGATGCTGGAGAATTTTCGTAGGCGTCGTGCTCAGGCACTCGCACTGTTGCAACAACGTTCGGAGGTGATGGTCTGGGGGGAGAAGAGCGAGGAGCTTACCGGTCGGATTCTTCGCCTGAAGGAACGGTTGGATGAGTATTTTCTTCAGTGCAGGCTGGTGGCAAGCCAGCCGGGTGCGGCGGTGGCTTTTCAGCTCCAACCGTCGCAGATGGATGCGCTGTTGGGCGATGCGGTAGCCTTACGACGCTGGCTGGATGCCCTGCCGGTGGCACCGCCGGAACCCACTGGTGTTCTCCGCTGGGATCGCCTGCTTCGTGGCCCCACTTTTGAGGATCTCCATGCGTTGCGCGCCGGACTGTCGCTCGACGATCTCAGCGAGCCACACTGGCGTGAGCTCTGCGCTCGGGCGGCGACCATCCAGGCTTGGCAACAGGCGCACGATGCCGAGCCCCTGTGTGCCCTACCGGCGCTGGAATCCCTGGGAGATACGGTCGTTTCAGCGGCGATCGCACGGGCCGAGGCGGACCTCGCGCATCGCGACAACCTTGCCGCTCTGGATGCGCTGGAGAAGCTCCTTCTGTACCAGAAGTGGCTGCTGACCTTCGCCAACAGCTTTATTGCGATGACAGACCTCTATGATCCGCAAAAAACTGCCCTTTTTGAGTACGGGCGGATGGTGATCGCAGGTCGGAATTTCCGCCTTGCGGTGCGTGTACCCGATCACGAGGCCCACGTAAAGGTTGCCGAAAACGCGAGTATGTGCCTGGCATATGTACGAGTCCAGGGCAAGGGGGAGGACTACGAGGTGGTGGTACCGATCACCGCAGGCACCTCGGAGGGGATCAGCGTCGGGAAGCGTGGGCTGTTCTATGACCTCCGCGGGCGCGAGTTCGACGCGATCATCACCCATGTGGTGTCCCAGCCGGTGTCCCTCTGGGAGGCGATGACACAGCCCTTTTTGCGGATCGGTCATTTTGTACGGTCGCGGGTAGAAGAGTTCGCGGAGCAGGGGGAAAAGAAGTTCGACCAGGGCCTCAGCTCCTTCTGGCAGCAGACGACCTCGGCCGGGACGGGGGCCGCGGCCGAGGGCGGCGAGGGGGGCCTGGCCGGCGACGGGACACCGGCGGTCTCTCCGCCCACCGTAAGTAAACCGGCATTCGGTGGGATGGTGGCAGCCGGAGGAGTGGCCTTTGCAGCAATTTCGTCGTCGGTGGCATTTGTGGTCACGCAGCTAAAATCTGTGACGCCGGTGGAGCTGATCCAGGGGGGGGTAGCCGTCGTGATCATCGTGATGGTGCCATCCGGGCTATTGGGATGGCTGAAGATCCGGCGTCGTAACCTTGCAGTGGTATTGGAGGGGTCGGGCTGGGCGATGAATGACAGCTTGATCCTTACCCGTCCGCTGGGAAACCTTTTTACCCGTCGCCCGGCCGTGCCCAAGGGGAGCACAGTGGAGAGTATGGACTGGGTACGGCAGGCCCTCAACCTGAGGCAACGTCTGACTGAGGACCGGGATGTGTCTGAAGTTCGGGAGGGGGCGCTGATTCTGGTGGTAGTTCTTCTTCTTCTGTTGCTCGGTGTGGTATCCTACTGGAACCGCGTTGCGCCGATGTTGGGCCTGCCCGCCTTGGTGGAGGAGCTTACGGTGGAGCCGGTGGTGCCCGAAAGGGATGTTCTCCCCATGCAGTCGCCGGGTGCTCCGGATGTGTCCTCGACCCCTCTGCCTTCCCCGGAGCCGCAGTCCTCAGCCCCTCCGGCCTCCTCCCCCGCCGGGCCCGCAGGTCCGCCGCCCTGACGATAGGCTCTCCCGCTTCCGGGAGACGGGTTAGCAAGACCCATGATCTTAAGCTTCCTCCTCGCCTGTTCGTCTCCCACTCCTGCTCCTGCCCCCGTGTCGCCTGCGGAGCCACCTGCTACCAACCCCCGGATGGTGCGGGTGGCCTTGAACTGGTACCCGGAACCCGAATTCGGAGGTTTCTATGACGCGGTTTTGACGGGGAAGTACAAGGAAAAGGGAATCGAGGTCACCCTGATCCCCGGCGGCCCCGGTGCGCCGGTGCTGGAGCAGCTGGGTGCAGGCCAGGTAGAGGTGGCGCTATCCGAGGCGGCTGATCTGCTGGTTCGACGTGCCAAAGGGCTGGATGCCGTGGCTGTTTTCCCTGGCTTCCAGGACTCGCCGGTGGGCTTCATGGTGCACCCCGACGGCCCTAACAAGTTGGAGGATATCAAGGGCCGGGTTGCCATCGAACAGGGCTCGCCCTTCCAGCTTTTCCTCTCCAAAAAATATGGTTGGGATGGTAAAGTGGAGCTGGTTCCCAGCAGCGGGAGCATCGGACCCTTTGCGACGGATCCCACCTTGGTGCAGCAGGCCTACATCACCTCCGAACCCTGCCAGGCCAGCGCTCAGCAGATCGAAAGCCGCTTTCTTCCCGCGCGAGACGCGGGCTGGAATCCCTATGCCTCTCTGGCCATCGTGCGGGGCGCAGACATCGATCAGCGCTGGGTGCGCGACTTCCGGGAGGCTTCCCTCGAAGGATGGAAGTCCTACCTTGCCGATCCGACGGTTGCCAACGCGGAGATCATCAAGCTGAACCCGAATATGTCGCAATCATTTATCGACTGCGTGGTAGAGCGACAAAAACCCTTTGTGACCGGTGCCGACGGTCTGGGGGTTATGACCGAAGCGCGCTGGATGGCGATGGCGGAGGCGTTGTCGGGTACCGGAGCCGAGGTCAAGCTGGAGGGCGCCTGGAGGCAACTGCAATAGGGGCTACAAGAGTGCCGTCACAAAAAGCAGTTGCGCAATATAGTAGAGGGGAAGTCCCCAGAGCCGGTTGACAAAGCCGGGAGAGATAAAGCGATCGATGGCCACGGAAATGTCCGAGATCGCAAAGACGATGGCGGCCACCAGCGCCAGGGGCGGCGTGCCTGCGGCCACGGCTCCTGTCGCAAGTCCCACCATGATGGAGATTACCACAATGTAGGCAATAACTGCCTTCTGGAGCATCTCCGGCACACCTTTTTTTGCCCGGCGGTGCACCCAGACCCCCATCCCCAAAAAGGGCAGGGTACCGAGCACCGCGGCCAGAGGTTGTACCCCACGCAGGACAAAACCTGCCCCGTAAGCAATATGCGCCCCCAAAAAAAAGAACACACCCGCCAGGAAGATCTTCTTGGATCCTCGGGGAATCAGGAGTACATCTCCCAGCCACGACAGGCAGAGCGCGGCCAGCAGTAGCCTTCCCGTCGTGGTTTCGACGGCGCCCGCCTGGAGTCCAGCCAAGACGAAGCCAGTGCTTGCCAGCGGTTTGAACAGCCAGACTCCTGGCCGAAAATGCCGGTAGTCCGAGATCAGGAGGGCTACAACGGCTGCCGCGACACCCATCCACATCAGGGCACCAGACGACCGGTGCCCATCACACCCACTTTGCCGACAGTTTCGATGGTGGCGCCGTCTGTTGGGCGTTGTACTTCAGAAATCTGGTAGCGGATCAACGATAGAACCAGCAGGCTTCCGGTCTGGAAGGAACCCAGGTAGGCTCCGGGCACCTGCATGGCGCCATTGTCAGGACCGTTGCACAGGATACTCCCCGAGTAGCTCCCGGATTGACCGTCATAGACATCCACCAGGATCACAAAGGTTCCCGAGCCCCCCGAATTTGCCCAGGTGAAGCGCTGGCCACCCCGTGCAACCCGCGCGGAAAAGGCTGAGGCGGGCTGGGTATACAGCATTTCTTCGGGTGTGATCGAGACAAAGCCTTGCGGCGTCAAGAGCGCATTTTGGATGTCAAAGGCGGAAAAATCGCCACCACCGTCGGCAGAGAGCTTGTATTGGGCGGTGCGGTTGTAGTCCGCATTGCTGAGGCCCGCCGCCTCGTAGAGGAAGCCGGAGCTGCCGCTGCTGCGTCGCATGCCGATCGACACCGACCCCGAGGTCAGGTACAGCCACTCTCCCGCATCCAGGCCGTCCGAAGTCGGCGTTGTCGGACTGGGATTCAGTGCACAGCTTCCCGAGGCTGGCAGCCAGCCCAGCCAGGAGCCCCGGACCGGCGCGTGTAGTTTTGCGGCCGCACTGATGTCCATGTCGCTGGTGTAGCCCAGGCAGTCCGGGCAGGCGATCTGCATCAGGTTCAGCTCCACCAGACCACCGGACAGGCCGGTGCCGCTCTGGCCGGTGTCGTCGCCGCCGCCGCTGCTGTCGTCCCCGCCGCCGCCACCGCTATCATCGATGGGAGCGCTGTTGGCATAGGTGTAGCCGCCCGGAAGGGTGGTACTGCCCAGCTCCGACTGCACACTCACATCCACCGAGGCCTCAAAACCCAGGTAGGGAGAGGAGATCAAGAGTGTGCTGGGATCGATACGGGTGGAGGGCACTTCCAGATCGCCGAAGGAGACGGTGACGGCGCCCTCAAAACCCTGGCCGACAATCGCCACTTCGGTGCCACCGTCCGGCGGTCCCCAATTGGGGTCCAACCGCTCGATCACCACCGAGGAACCGGAGTCGAGCTTGGGGTTGGTGGCATCCAGACCCACGCCCCCGCAGGCGAACAACAGGAAGATCACTTGCCTTCTTCCTCTTTTCGATCCGGATCGTAGAGGAAGTAGCCCACCGCCTGGGTCTCGCTACCGTCATCCAGGGTGTAGGCGTCGGTGATCCACAAGTGGATACGCTTGCCGACGGTGACGGCGGCCACCGCATTGACGTCCCCGCCCTCGGTATTGTTCAAAGGCAAGGGGTCTGCGTCACGCTGCCAAGCCGACCCATCCCAGGTTGCGTGGCCGAGGAACTGGTTGATGGTGGTGCGATAGCCGGGGTGATCCTCCCAGTCGCCAAAGCCCACATAAAACATATGCCGTTCCTTCTGCAGGTTGGCGATAGCCAGCGACAACTGCCCCTGGTCGTCCCACTTCCCGGGCTTTCCCGCCTCAAAGATCACGTTGGTATCGGGTTCCCAGTCGCGAAGGTTGGGCGAGTTGATGCGGAAGGCTTCGCAGGGACCGTTCGGGGAGGTGTAGCCCGCGATGTAGCCGGTGAACCCCGCAATATCGCCCTTTGTCAGCCCCAAAGGCCAGCAGTAGCCATCCACCTTCCCATTCGGTTTGGTAAGGTCCAATACCGGATTGGAGGGCAGGCGCGCCCAGGTGTGCCCATCTGAGGAGGTGGCCACCCCCAGTCCCCACAGGCTCTTGTCCAGGTTTACGCCCTGGTACAGCATCAGGTATTGCTCGGTACCGGCGTCCCACAGCACCTGCATGGCATCCATGCTGGAGGCATCAAAAGCGCCGCCGCCCCCTGGCTCAGTCATCAGCGGGTTCTCGGGATAGGGCGTCCACACCGTGCCGTCGGGACTCGCCGCATAGCCCAGACCGTAGCCACCGCCGACCGTGTCGTCGGGCACGCCCTGGTACCAGATCTGGTAGAAAGGATGCCCCAGAACTTCGGTGACGGCGAAGGCGGTGGAGCCGATGGTGGGTGCCCAGCCCTCTCCGGTGCTGCTGAACACCGGGTTGCAGTCATAGCGGTAGTAGTCCGTCTCCTCCACCCGACTGAATCCACACTCGGTGACCTCTCCCGGATCCACATTGGGCGGAATGGCGGTCACGCTGTAGTCCTGCTGGCAGCCCAGCAGGCTCAAAAGGGGGAGCACAGACCACCGCATGAGGGACTCCGAGACGGGTGTATCATAGCCCTGAAAAGGGGGTGCCGCCAGGGTCGGTTGGGGTTGTTGCGGGCGACAGGCGCGAGCCAGCCTGTTTGGATGTTCAGC
>CAITDR010000552.1 GCA_903891165.1 uncultured Pseudomonadota bacterium | reverse complement strand
GCCCGTTCTTCAAAGGCTTTTTGACGCTCCTCCAGATCGGCCGATGCGCCGCCCACCACATTGTCCACCACGGCGGCGGCGGAACCGGACATGCCGGTGCCGGTGGTTTTTTTCGCGGCCAACGGCATGTCGGTTGCGGCGCTGAAAGCGGTGAGCGTGGCGCCCTGGGGGGTGTAAAGGGTGACCACCGCACTCTTCGCCCCCTCTTTCCCATCGAACACCCGCACAATTGCGATGATATCCACCGGAAGGGACTTGGCCTTCGCGACGATGGCCGAATCATCAAGGGAAGAAACATTTCCCAGGGCATCGGCGGACATCGCCAACTGCACCGATGGCGCCTTGGAAACTGCTGTTTTCAGGGCGGCAGCGGCTTCGGTCGCGCCGGTGCCAGCGGGGACTACAATCACCCGCAATCCGGTACCCTCAAAATAGGTGGCTACTGCATCTTTTGGCATTGCGGTGTCCCAGGTAAGGGAGGCCGCCCATACCGGGGAGAGAAGGATCAGGCCGAGAAAACCACATCGTAGTGCATGAAACAAGGAAGCTCCGTGGGTAGGATTCGGGAAGGGTAACGCATGGGATTTTTTTTCAAGGTGCGAATAGGAGCGAAAATCAAAATGCAAACAACTCGGAGCACTTCCCATTGCCCCGACTATGAGAAGCGGGCGATGTAAAAAATTTGTCAAACACCGTACGTGCAAGAGAATAAGGAGCATGGATGACGAAAATGCCCAAACCGCCCAACCTCCGAAATCTCCCCTTGACTCCCCCTCCAAATGGTCGCATACTTCCTCCATGATGAGGCATTGTCCCCGCTCATGAAAGTACCCTCCGAAGGCAGCAAAGAGCAAGAACCCACGCCCGAGTGGGAGACCCAAAATCTGGTACTTCCCGTCCAGGAAGTTGAGAAAATCGCCAGTTTGCTGGAGAATCCCCTGCCCTCCAGCCCTGCCCTGGTTCAAGCGATGCGGCGTCATCGCTGACGGAGTGGATCTCCGCAGATGATCATGCTCCTCCGCAGGGGCACCGGGGGGAAGCAACCATCCCGCCCCTGGTGGTGTCAAGCTGCACATGTGATGCCCGCCGGTGGTTACCTCTGGATCCGAGCAGCCTTCCTTCCCTCCTGCGCCTTGCCCAAACTGCGGCCGGCCCTCGATCCAGGAGCAACCACAGCATGTACACAAGGTTATTGCGCCGGCTCCTGGCCCGGGTGGACCTGATCCAGAGCCGGAACCAGGAGCTGAGTCAATGACTCGGGTAGCGTGTCAGGAACATCGCGGGGGTCAGAATCCGGCCGGGAAAGTCAGTAGATTCAACTAAAAGCCTGTCACCGGTGATCAGAACAGAATCGGGGACATCTTCCAGGATGGTCCACAAAAAATTGTCACCTGAGTCCGGAGCTTCGCGTTTCGTTGCTGCGGCGATCAGACGTACATTCCCAAACAGAGTATTGAGGAAGATTTCAATATCTTCTTGGCTTCTTCGGGTCGCCTTGAGCAGGGAGGGCCTGGCAAGAACGTCCTCTACTTCTTTTTTCCAGAGGATGGAGGCGACCAACGGCAACCTTCCGGCCAACGCCAGCCGTAGGATCACAGCGGGCGGACTTTGTGGATTCCGACCAACCAGAGCGCTGACAATGACGTTGGTGTCAAGGATGTATTGAGTCAAGCAGCGCTACGCTCCCGTCGGACTTGCCGCACCAGATCATCCGCGAAGTCCGCAGCCTCCTCGTCACTCATGGCCGCAGCCTTCTGAGAATCCTCCAGGATCTGGAGGGCTCTCAGTCTGGTCAGCTCGTGTTGTACAGCTTCGATTACGAATTGTTCGTCCGAAAGGCCATGCTGAGCGGCGGCTTGCCGGACGGGCAGCTCCAGCTCGGGAGGAAGGGGGATCATTGTCATCGGCACCTCTCCCCTTCTTCTTATTCACCCGGAAGGTCATCAGCCAGGGGCACATCACTTCGGCGAGGCTCTTGCTGCCGCCCCGTGGGCAGATCGTCTTCCAGCACCGCAGCCCGCTCCAGAAGATCCGCAGAAGGTCATGCTCCTCCGCACGCCCCCCCGAGTTTTTCAAGTGTATAGACATCTAT
>CAITDR010000551.1 GCA_903891165.1 uncultured Pseudomonadota bacterium | reverse complement strand
GCGATTGGTTACGCAGGCGGAGTCTCTGGTGGTTCTGGTCTCCCCCTACTTCGATCCCTGGGATCGACTTTCCACTGAGATCAAGCGGGCAAAGACCCGACCCGGACTAAAGGTACGGATGCTGCTGCGCGGTGGAGAGGATCGGCAGAAGCAGGAGGCAAAAGCGCGGGACATGGAGGCCTTCGGGGTCGAGGTTCAGTACCTGAATCGTCTTCATGCAAAGGTGTATATCAGCGATTCTCAAGCGATTGTCACCTCCATGAACCTGCTGAAGTCATCGGCGATGGACTCCTGGGAGATCGCCATGCGTGCCGACCGTATCAAGGACGCCGTTGCTTATGCCGATATTCTGAAGCATACCGGCGCGTTGATCAACCGGGCACACGACGAGCATCTGATCGCCGTGCAGCCACAGGTCAACAGCGGGATCCAGGCTTTTGCGTCGATGTTGGCAGCCCCACCGGCGAAGGCGACAACACCGACTCCGCCCGCCGCCGGTCGGCCCCCATCTCCCTCCACCCCGGCGCGACCGGTGGTCCCCCCGGCCTTCGCGGCGGCGATGAAAAAGTCCGATGCAGCCCGGAAACAACAGACCGGCCACTGCATCCGATGTGCGGCAGCACTCCCGTTCAATGTGGAGCACGTTTATTGCTCTGATTGCTATAAATCATGGGTGAAGTTCAAAAATGCGGAATACGAGGAGAAATTCTGCCATGGCTGCGGTAAGGCGGAGACCACATCGATGGTGAAACCACTGTGCCGACCGTGCTGGAAGGCGCAGGCTTGAGGCGTCCAAACCACATGGTGATTGGACGCCCCCCTTTGACCTCCCTCCCCCGGTACGATAGATCCCGCTATGTACCTTCGCTCCGCCACCCTGCACAACATCAAGGCCTTCGGCGAGGCCACCTTTGAGTTTCCGGCGAATAAAGACGGGAGTCGGGCCGGTTGGCATGTGATCCTGGGGCGCAACGCGGCAGGCAAAAGTACGGTGCTCCAGGCCCTGGCAGTGGCCCTGGTCGGTCCGGTGGTAGGGGCCGAGCACCTGCGTCTGGCCGACCGCGATGCCTGGGTGCGGCGCGGCGCGAAGGAGGGGCGGGTGCAGGTGATCCTGGAGCCCACACCCAACGATACCGCCCCGAAGGGCCGTCGGGTGCGCTCCACCCCGATCAAGGCGGGGGTGGTGGTTACCGGCCCGGCCGGTGTGCCGCCCTCTCACCTGCGGGCAGAGGAGGAGTCCGAAGCAGCCTTTGACAGAGGCCCCTACTCAGGAGCCCGTGGCTGGTTTTCTGCGGGCTACGGACCTTTTCGACGCTTGACCGGTGGCCAGGAGGCGGAGGCACGTCGGGATCCCCGGGTGGACCGACACACCTCTTTGTTCAGCGAGGGGGTTGCTCTGACCCAGTGTGAGCCCTGGCTCAAAGAGCTTTATTACCGCTCCATTGACGGGAAGCCTTCGGAGCAAAAAATAAAGGATGCACGGGACTATCTTAAATTTGTTCGTCTGCTTCTGGATACGCTCCTTGCCCCCCACGGCATGCACCTGGGAACGGTGAAGGGAGAAGGGGTGCTGTTTCGAGACGATCGGAAACAGGAGGTGGAGCTATCGCGCCTGTCCGATGGCTTCCGAAGCTTCCTCGCCCTTACTATCGATCTGCTGCGTCAGATCATTGACGCCGACGAGTGGGGGGAGGTGCGCGGTAAGAAGAAGGGAGCCTGGGTGGACACCGAAGGTGTAGTCCTGATCGACGAAGTGGACAGCCACCTCCACCCATCGTGGCAGCGGATGATCGGGCCGGCATTGTGTGAAGTGTTTCCAAAAATTCAATTTATTGTAACCTCCCACAGCCCTTTTGTAGCGCAGTCGGCCGAGGCGGGACGTTTGACGGTGCTGGAGGTGGACAACGGACATGCGGTGGTACGGCAGCCAGAAGAGTCCGTCGAGGGCTGGAAAGCCGACGACATCCTCCTGAGTCCATTGTTCGGGCTCCAGTCTACGCGCGATCCGGAAACCGATCTATGGATACGACGCCGGGCGGACCTGCTGGGGCTGGCCGAACGTAGTCCGGAGCAGGAGGCCGAGCTGGCGAAGCTGACGGCGGATCTGCGCCCACGCCTGCGAGCCCCCGGCGACAGCCCGGCCGAGTTGGACGCTGACGCCCGGATTGAAGCCTACCTCCGTAGTCGGGCGGGGCGCCTGTGATTCCGGTCGAGCGGAAGGTGATCAAACCCACCACTCAGGCCCTGCTGCACAAACGTCGCAGCGGCGCCAGTGGCCTGCCAGCCCGATCAGACAAAATTGCCGGGAAGTGGGATTATTTTTTGAGCAAGGCGCCAGTGGTGCCGCAGGCCAACCAGGATGCGCTGAAGGATGTGCGCGACACGCTGGACAACATGTTCCACGGAAAGTGTTGTTACTGCGAAAAGATCCTTGCTAAGGACATCGAGCACTTTTATCCCAAAACCTTGTACCCGCAAAAAATGTTTGAATGGGAAAATCTGCTGCGCGCTTGCAAAGACTGCAACTTTGAGAAGCTGGACGAAGATCCAGAAGATCCAAAGGATCCCAACGGCCAACGGTCGCTGCTGGATCCTACCGTGGACCGACCCGAAGACTACCTGAGCTGGGATCTCCTGACCGGCATGCCAGTCCCCAAATCACAGGCACCCAACCATCGAGGCGAGCGGACAGTCCAGGTATGTGATCTGCGCAACCAGAAATTCAATGAGGAGCGGCGGAAGAAGGCTACCAGAGTCAAAAACCGCCTGATTGATGCTGTAAAGGACACCCAACCCGATCCGAAGACAGTGGAAGAACTGGAAGACGAACTTGCTCCCGGTAGTCCCTACCTGGGTGTGGTCCGGCAGATCCTTCTGGATCCCCTCCTGAGCCCGCTGATCGACGACGTGCTCGCGCGGCTCCCTCAGCTCCAGAGTCGTGTCGATGCGCTCCGCTGGACCCACCCCTGACCTCCTCCCCACCGTTACCACGGTGCCATGGCCCTCTCCGCGGTCCGCTTCAACCTGCCCGATGCGCCGCGAAACTGTGCCGGTCGTGCATGTGCCACCCCATCCGCATTGGCGCCCACCCCTCCCCCCGATCATTTTCGTGACGTCACGAAAATGATCCCCCAGTGAAAATCAGGCATCGATCGCCAGCTCTCCCCCAATGCCCCTCCACGAAAATCCAAAAAACCTCGCCCTGCCGCACCACCCCCCAATGCCCATCCAGGACGATCAACCGCCTCTGCCGCCGAAAATCTCTACGTAGACCAAGCAGCACGGCCAGGTCACGCGCGGACTGTGGTCGCCAACGGCACAGGTCCGCAACAAGCGCCCGCAGCGCCGAACGGCGCGGCCGCGTCCCTATGACAGCGACCATTGCGGCAATAGCTGTGGGGATCTGGTGAGGATCCGCGCCGAGCTGGTGAGGATCCCCCACCAGAGTGTACCGGACTCCGGCCTCCCCACCCACATCGCCCCCCCTTTCCGCAAAAACCCCAGAATTCTCCCCCCTCCCACTTTCTCCCCCCCACAAAATCCGCTATAAATTCCCCCGGAGCCTCCCATGACCGAAAGCACCGATCTCAGCCTCCCCGAGCCCTCCCTCCCCTCCCCCGACCCCCAAGCCACCCTCGCCCGCCTGGACACCTTATCCAGAAACCACCTCCTCTTCTTCCGCCTGGAGGTGGGCCGCCTGATGCTGGAGCTGTACTTCGGTGGCGACCCGGTGGCCTATCAGAGCCACGATCCCAAAAAGGCCACCTCCTTCACCGGCTTTCTGGAGAGCTGTAAGGAGCAATTGTCGGAGCTGGGCCTGGGCGAGCTGGTGCTCCGCCGCTGTATCCTCACCCATATCGCTGTGCAGTCGCTGCCTCCGGGTACCGTGGAGCGTCTCCTCTTTTCCCATATTGTGGAGCTTTCCCGCGTGGAGGACCAGGCCACCCGGAGTGTCCTGGCCCTGGCCACGGTGGAAAACCAATGGAGCAGCCGCCAGCTCCACGATGCCATCCAGGCCGCCCAGGCCGGCCACTGGATCGATGGGGATCCCGCGCCCGGTCTCCAGCCGGTCGCCCCGCCGGAGCCCGAAAAGGCGCCCCAGCTCGGCCGCGTTCTGAGCCGCTTTGAGCGCTCTGCGGAAGATCTGGAGTCCCTAACAGGCCAGTGGAAGCAGCTTGCAGGCAAGAAGCTGACGGCGGGCCAGAAGGCACGCGCGAAGGAGACGCTGACGCGCCTGAAATTGCAGCTTAAGGAGCTGGAAGCAGCATTGAGGTAGATCGGAGGGCTGGACTTTTTGAACTCTGTCCACGTCGATAGAGTTCAAAAAGTGCGGCGCGGACCTCCCCTCACAGCCCCCGCTTTGCCCCCTTCACCACGATCTCCTTCCCGGCAAAAGAAATGCCCATCTTCTGGATCGGCGCCGCTCCGGCCGCCTCCAGCTCGGTGCAGTAGCCCTTGGTCGAGATCTGGCGGAGGGCAGCCGCAGCATGGGTTGCAAGGCTGCCTTTGCCCTTCTGCTTCTTGAACTCCAGCACCACTCCCGGCTGACCCGGTGTCTTGGGGATGATCTGCACATCCGCCCGCCCCAACCCATCTTCGCGGTTGCTCCGGACACGGTGTGTCTTCTCCAGGGTCACCAGCAGACCCAGGACAAAGGCATGATAAAAAGCTTCCGCCTGTGTGTGCGCCACATCGTGGCTGGACACATGCAGGATCAGGAGCTTTTGGAGCAGCTCCTGCACCTTTTCGGCATTTCCGCCTAACAATGCCTGATGGAGAGGCGCCACCGATCCACCCGCTTGCTCCAGCCACATCACAAACGTATCCCGCCAGATCGAGGCCACCTCCGCGTTGGGGATGGCCACACGGGCCCACAGGCGGCTGCCCTCCTGACGGTGATCCACCGCCTTGAGATAGCCCGAAAAAAGCAGGAGACTCCAGACATCGGTGGGGTTCATGTCCCGAAGGACCACGTTCTCGTCCACCCGGCACTCGATGGTGCCGCCCTCCAGAAGAGTGGTGATCTCCGGCTGTAGATCGCCATTTTTCAGCAGCAATTCGCGCACCAGATCATTCCGACCCGCGGTGCCCAACCAGTAGGGTTTGAGAGGCTCGCCCGGCTCGGCCAACACATGAAGGATAGACCAGGGGTTGTACACCGTGCTGTCGCCAAAACGGTAGCCGTTGTACCAGCGACGGATCTCCTCGGCCTCTCCCTCCCTTCCGTACTGACGCAGAAGTGCATCCACCTCGGCTTCCGTGAAGCCGAACAGCTCGGTCTTCCGGTCCAAGAGGCTGTAGACCTGCACATTGTTCAGCCCCGAAAACATCGACTCTTTGGCGACGCGAAGCACCCCGGTCAGCACTCCCCGAAACAGCGCCGGGTTGTCCTTCAGCCCCTCGGTCAGAAAAGTACGGAACCAACCTGCAACCTGGTCAAAAGTGCCTGCGCTCCAGGCATGGAGGATGGGACCGTCGTACTCGTCGATCAGCACCACCACCCGCTGGCCAGTGGCGGCGTAGAGAGCCGCCGTCAGCTCTACAAGGACACCCTGCTCGTTGGTCGTTCCCGCCTTCACAGCGCGCAGGTTCTCCACCAGATTGGCCGATACCCCCGGCCCCGACCACAGCGGCTCCAGGCGCGCCAGCTCCCGCCACAGCACCCGGCGCAGCCCGTCGCGGGTCTCCGCCCAGTCGCTCCCTTTAACACCCCGAAAGCTCAAAAAAATCACCGCATGTTTCTGAAAATGTGCCCGCGCCCGTGAATCCGACCATACCGCCAGATCCGAGAAGAGTGCACTCCGATCCGGCCCGATCTCCAGAAAGGTCTGGAGCATGGACATCGAGAGGGTCTTGCCGAAGCGGCGTGGGCGTGGGTAGAGCTGCACCTCGGCGTTGCGGGCCAGAACTTCGGAAATGAAGCGGCTTTTATCCACATAGAGGAAGCCACCTTCCCGCAGTTTGGGGAAGTCGGAGTTGCCGGTGAAGACGGGGAGAGGGGCCATAGAAAGTCCTTAACCGATGCAGCCCCTCCCGGCTCCCCGGGTCGCAGGTGCGGTCCCTTTCGGATAGACCCTCCGGCATGCTCCTCCTCCCGCTTCTGACCGCCTGCGACAAGACTCCCCCCGTTGATGTACAGTCCTGGCAGGGCGCCTGTGTGGCCCTCCAGGGTGAGCGCCGCTATCTGGCCCCCGGAGGCGACGGCTACGCTTGGACCGCGAAGGACTCTGCCTCCGCCGCCCACTTCCGCCTCCAGGCCGCCGATCTGGGAACCTACCTCCTCCTCGATGCCGAGGGACACTACCTCTCCTCGGAAAACGGCCCCCTTTTGCGCCCCGACCACCTGGAGTCGGACATGACCCGCCTGGAGGATCGTTATGTCTCCGGCGGCGAGTGGACGATGGAGCCCAGCACGGGCGGCCGGATCACCTTCTTCAACCTGCGGAACGACGCATGGTTGGGTCGGGAGGGCCTGGTGGAGGAGCTGCCCAAGGCTGAGCGGATCACCCTGGTCCCCGCTGAAGGCTGCGCCCCCTTTCCGGAGCTGAGCCTGGACGCGGAGGGGACCGTCACCCGCACCCACTGGGAGGATGGCGACCTTTTTGGCATTGTGGATGCCCACTCCCACGTCCTCTCCAACCTCGGCTTTGGCGGCTTTATGTTCCACGGCGGGGCCTTTCATCGCCTCGGGGTGGAGCACGCCCTTCCTGCCTGTACCGAGGTCCACGGGGAGCTGGGGAAGCAGGACATTTTTGGCTATGTCTTTGATGACAACGGCAACAATGCCACCTCCCTGGTCTCGGTGTTGGCCGACGTGGCCGACGGCGAGCTTTCGGTGGACAACCACGCCACCGACGGCTGGCCCACCTTCTCCGACTGGCCCGATGCCACCCGCCGCTCCACCCACCAGACCCAATACTACCGCTGGCTGGAGCGTGCCTGGCTTGGCGGTCTTCGCTTGGAAGTGCTCCACGCCACCACCAACTCCATCATCTGCAAGCTCGCCGTGGGCGAGGGCTTCAACCCGGCACGTTTTGACTGCGAAGACATGACCGCCGTAGACCGTATCCTCGAAGAAGCCTGGGAGATGCAGGACTACATCGACGCTCAGCACGGGGGGGCAGGCAAGGGCTGGTTCCGCATTGTGCAGAGCCCGGCCGAGGCCCGGGAGGTGATTGGGGAGGGAAAACTGGCGGTGGTGCTGGGAATCGAGACCTCCGACCTTTTTGACTGTAAGCTCACTCCCTTGGAGGGCGGGCCGGTCTGTGATGCAGCCTTTGTGCGCTCCCAGGTGGATCGCTACCATGACATGGGGGTGCGCGCGATCTTCCCCGTCCACAAGTACGACAATGCCTTCACACCGGGGGACGGCAGCAGCGACTTTATTGAACTGGGCAATTTTTTCAACAGTGGTCATTGGACCAACCTGACCACCCCCTGCCCGCCGCTGGCCGACCGGGGCTTCGATGGGGGCTCGGTGAGCTTTGGCGGGCTTCTGAAGCCACGCGAAGACTATCTGGCGCCCGCATCGCTGGACTTTTCGGCCTTCGCCACCGCACCGTTGGAGACGGCTTTCCCCTATGCAGGTGCGCTCTTGGAAGGCAGCCTGGAGGGGGACTATTGCCAGAACGGAAGCCTCACCGCCATGGGGGAGCTGCTTTTCTCCGAGCTGATGGATCGGGGGATGATCATCGAGCTGGACCACCTTCCCGCCTGGTCCTACCTCCGCGCCCTGGAGATCCTGGAAGAAGCCGACTATCCGGCCGCTGGCACCCACGGCCGCAATGCAGAGGGGCGCATCTACGCCCTGGGTGGGATCAGCACCATCGGCCTGGGCGGCTGCCAGGATTCCGCCAACCCGGGATCAACCTTGCAGGGCTATCTTTCGCAGATCGAGCGGGTGGAGCAGGAGGGCGGCTACCCCGCCCTGGGCTTCGGCTTTGATCTGAACGGCTTCGCCGGCGCCCGTGGCCCCCGTTTTGGGGAACGCGGCTGCTCCAGCCCCCAGGAAAATCCTGTGGAATATCCCTTCACCTCTTACGCGGCCGACGTGACCTTCACCGAGCCCTTTTTGGGCGAACGTCCGGTGGATTTTAACACGGAGGGGATGATCCACATCGGGATGTTGCCCGAGTTGATCGAGGATGCCCGCCACGACGCGGTAGACGACAGCCAGCTGGAGCCCCTCTTCCGCTCGGCGGAGGGCTATGTGCGCATGTGGGAGAAGGCGGAGGCGCGGGCGGGGGGCTGAGCACCGCGTGGAGGCCGGATCTTCTTTGCCATCTCTGGTAGACTCCTCCTTCCTCTGGAGCCTTCCGTGCGCCCCCTCTTTCTCCTCCTCCCTCTCCTCTCGGCCTGCCCCTCTCCCACACCCAAAGACTCTTCTCTGTTGGAAGGCTGCGGCGGAGCCGACTTCGAGGCTTCTGAGCTCTGTAATGGCCTGGACGACAACTGTGATGGTCAGGTGGATGAGCAGGCCGTAGACGCCCCCTTCTGGTACGCCGATCAGGACGCCGATGGCTATGGCGACGAGGCGGCGGCACAACAGCACTGCACCGCACCCGAGGGCTTTGTGGCCCGCGCCGGTGACTGTGACGATGTCGATGCCTCCATCTTTCCCGACGCCGTCGAAGTCTGCAACGGTACCGACGACGACTGCGATGGCGACGTAGACACCGATGCCGCCGATCTGCCTGCCTGGTACCTGGACGACGACAACGACAGCTTTGGAGGCGCACTTTTCCTCTCCTGTACCCCGCCCGCGGGCTACATCGCCGCCGGGGGCGACTGCGACGACACCAACCCGGACATTTCCCCGGCGGCCCTGGAGCTCTGCAATGGAGTGGATGACGATTGTGTAGATACGACACCGGATTTGGGTATTGCCACCTTCTGGGACAGCACTGGAGCGGCACAGGATCTCACCCCCTTATTGACCGGCACCGCCGACGCCCCCGCCATGCCGCTCTTGAACCAGGCCGGCACCCTCAAGCTCTGTCCAAGAACCTGGTATATCAGCGCGGAGATCCAGGCCGATCTGAGCGTCGAAGCGGTGGGGGAGGCGGTGATCCTGGATGCGGGGGGTGCGGGCTCGGTTTTCCTTATTGCAACCGATGGCATTGCAGTGAGAATGCAGGGCCTTTCGATCACCGGCGGAGCGGGATCCTGGGTGGAGGCCGAGCCGGGGGTGCAGGCCCGCTGGGGGGGTGGCGTCCTCTGCCGTGGTGCCGAGGTGGCGCCGACACTTTGGGGAGAGGACCTGGAAATCTACAATAACCAGGCGGAGTCGGGGGGCGGGATCCTGTCCGATGGCTGTGCGCTCTCGCTCAGCCGGGTGCGCATCTGGGACAACCGTGCCGACGCAGCCGGGGGCCTGGGCATTTCCGGGGGTACCGCTACGGTGGAAGACAGCGAGTTTCTGGAGAACGAGGCGATAAACTCCGGTGGTGGGCTGGGGGTTGGCAATACCGACGTCTCTGTCATCGGCAGCAGCCTGCACAACAATGTTGCGGGTGCGGGCGGGGCCGCCACTGTGGCCTTTGGCAGCATCACCTTGCAGAACTGCACGTTGGACGACAACGCGGCCGACGCGGGGGGGGCCCTGGGCGGATATTTTGCCGGTATTTTTGTAGAAAATTCTGTTCTCTCCAACAACGTGGCGGGCTATTCCTCGGCCATCGACACCTATGCCGCCGGTGTGGTGCTGACGGACAGCCTGATCGTAGACAACCTCGTGGACCCCGGCGGGGCAGCCGTACAGCTGGCTGCGGCGTCGTTGACCTGCACAGGGAGCAGCACCATCCAGGCGGGCTTGCTGCGTAATTCGGGAGGGGTGGGCGCGGTGATGCTCAGCAGCGACTCGACCCTGGAAGCGGTCGCCTGCGATTTTGGGACGGGCGCCGACGATAACAGCCCCGCCGACATCTACCTGAGCACCCCCTCCGCCTCCCAGCTTGTTGGGGACGACGCGACGCTGACCTGTAGTGGAAGTAGCTGTAGCCCCTGATCCCGACCCCGGTTGGCGGTCCGGGGCTGGCCATCCGTCCCCACGGGGATAGCTTGTGTCTCCACCCCGGATTTTTCGATGTCCCTCGCCTCTGCACTCAAAGGAAAAGGCCCCTCCGGCTTCGGCTACGGCTCCACCACCGACGAGGTCAGCGCTGGCCTGGACCTGAAGGGAAAAAAATACCTGGTCACCGGCTGTAATTCCGGCTTGGGCCTGGAGACCACACGGATCCTGATCGCACGCGGCGCGCAGGTACTTGCACTGGCGCGTACCGCGGACAAAGCGCGGGAGGCGGGCACTCAGGCAGGTGGAACGGTGCTTCCCTACGCCTGTGAGCTCTCCGAGCCCGCCAGTGTTCGCGCCGCCGTAAGCGCCATCCTCGCCGACGGCCACAACATCGACGCGATGATCCTGAACGCGGGCATTATGGCCCTACCCCAGCGCACGGTGCAGTACGGACAGGAGCTGCAATTTCTTACCAACCACATCGGACATTTTATTCTTTCTACCGGTCTTTTGAGCCGCCTGACCCCCACGGGCCGTGTGGTGGTGCTCTCCAGCTCCGCCCACCAAAACGCCCCCCGGGCGGGAATCTGTTTTGATGACATCAGCCTGTCAAAAAACTACAGTGCCTGGGGCTCCTACGGGCAGAGCAAACTTGCCAACCTTCTCTTCGCCCGCGAGCTGGCCCGTCGCCTTCCGCCCGGCCAGGTGGCCAACGCGCTGCATCCTGGGGTGATTTCCACCAACCTGGGTCGCCATATGGGCGCCTTTTTGAATGGGGCGATGTCCCTGCTTGGAGGGCTCTTTCTGAAGACCATCCCCCAGGGCACCGCCACCCAGATCTGGGCAGCCACCCACCCCGACACCGCCACCTTGACCGGTCAATATTTCGCCGACTGCAACGTCGCAAAATCTTCCGCTCATGGCCAGAATATGGACATGGCGGCAAAGCTCTGGGTACGGACCGAGGAGATTGTTGCTGGTTTGTAGGGAGGAATCGGCTGCGCGCCCTCCCGGCAGCCCGATCCCTCTCTCAGGCCGCTACCTTTGCAGTCGCAAAAATGTCGGCGGGCATCGGGTGGAGCAGGCGCCACACAATGCTGATGGGCCTCTCCCCCTCCCAACGCTCCAGCTCCACTGGCCCCAAAAAGCTGTAGGGCACCGTTCCGCCCATGTCGTCCTTTCTTCGCGGCCTCACAAACAGCAGTGGGGTGATACCCTCTTCCCGATGTTTCAGGTTTCTCCTTCCTCTTTCACTATTCTGGGTGGTTCCCCGTTGGGTCTGCCAGTGAAAACGCTCTGCCGAGATCGCGTAGTCCTCGTACAGCGTGCCCGGTGAGTAGTCCTTCTCTGATTTTTGAAGTGTAACAAAAAATATGTCTGAGCGGGTCTGCGTATCGAACCACACCCCCTCTCGGGGCCGCAGCAGCGCCCCACTTTTTACGGCTCCGAAGGCGGCCATCACCTGCTCCAGGCGGTAGCGGCAGTGGATTTTCAGGGGCACCGCCGGATTTTCGAGGCGCACCGGCAGGTGACCCACTCCCTCTGCCAGCAGGGGGAACAGCTCTCCCAGCTCCTCCAGAATCGCCGGGTTCCTCCGGAATATCCTTTTCGCCTCCTCGGGTTGCGTCATGGCCTCCTCCAAGAGGGTCACCATGGCGACGGGGCTGAGCATCGTGGGGACCGCCTGTCGTACCTCCTCCTCCAGCTCCCTCAGCAGCTCCGGATCGTCCAGGTGCAGCAGCCGGCCCAGCCCGGTGCCGAACTTCGCCTCTTCCGGACCTGCCGGAGGCATGGGAAAGCCAGCTTCTCTCTTCAGATCGGTAAAGCACCGGCCCCGGTACAGCTCGCCCAGCTCCAGCCCGGTATGGGCCAAAAAGGCCCGCAGGCTACAGCCTTCCCCCAGGCTACGCAGCTCGGCCACAAGTCGATCTCTCCGCGGTGAAAGTGCAGCTTTCAGGTTTTCCAGCACCACTCCTGCCGCGTCGGGGGCCAACTGGATGGAGCATCCGGCGGGAAGCACCGGAAAACCTTCCTCCACCTGTCGCACCAGCTCAGCACGTGTCCCCCCAACAAGGGCCCGATAGCGCAGGTCAAAGCGGAAGGAACGGTCGGCGGTAGCGATAAAGTCCAACACCGTCAGGCAGCGCTTCCCCTCACATAGGCGTAGCCCTCGACCTAGCTGTTGGAGAAAGACCGTCGCACTTTCGGTAGGACGAAGCAGAAGGATCGTGTCAATCTCCGGCACGTCCACACCTTCATTGAGCAGGTCTACCGTAAACAGCACGCTGATACGCCCCTCCCGGAAGTCCCGCATCAAGCCATCCCGGTTGGGTTCTCCCCCCACCAATGCTTGGGAGGGCAGGCCAGCCGAAGAAAATTGCGCCGCCATAAAACGTGCATGGCCCACACCCGCACAAAAACCCACCGCCCGGATCCGCCTGGGGGATGCCACATGATCCACCAGGGCCGCCAGGATCTGCCGTGCCCGAAGGTGGTGCCCGCTGTAGACCCGGTCCAGTGCCTCCAGATCCACCCGCCCCCTCTTCCAATACAGGCTTATATCCACCGAATCCCGCAGCCCAAAGTACTGGAAGGGCACCAGGAAACCCCGGTCGATGGCCTCCCAGAGCCGCAGCTCCGCGGCGATCTTTCCACCAAACCACCGGGTCACGTCCTTCCCGTCGGCACGCTCGGGGGTGGCGGTCAGCCCCACCAGTACCTTGGGTTGGAGGTACTCCAAAAGCTTTACATAGGTAGAAGCTTCGGCATGGTGGAATTCATCCACGATCACCACGTCCCAGCTCTGAGGGGATAGACTTGACAGGTCAACCCTATGGAGGGACTGGATAGAGGCAAAAAGATCGCCCTCCCCCTCGGGCTTCTCTCCATCTACCAGTAGCCCCCCAAAACTGCCATCCCGCAGCACCTGCCGGAACAACTCCCGGCTCTGCAGCAGGATCTCCTTCCGATGGGCCACAAAAAGTAGCTTGGGGCGGGGAGACAGTTCCTTCAAAAGCCTCCGGAAGTCCAATGCGGCAATGACGGTTTTTCCGGTACCGGTGGCGGCGACGACGAGGTTTTTCCACCGCCCATGTACCTTTCGCTCCACCTCCAGCACCTCCAAGATCCGCTCCTGGAAGGGGAAGGGACGCACATCCAAAAAAGCGAGGATAGAGGAGCTATCCTCGCGACTCTCTCCATGGAGCGCCCGCTCCAGGCGTGTTCCGTCGCGCGTGGGGTCGTAGTCCTCAAAGGAGGGATCCTCCCAATAGCCCTCAAAGGCAGCGGAGAACTTCGACAAAACCGCCGGATTGTCCTGCCCGATGCGCACGTTCCATTCCAGCCCATCGCTCAGGGCGGCAGCAGAGAGGTTGGAGGAACCGATAAATGCGGTGGAATAGCCTGAATTCCGATGAAGCAGCCAGGCCTTTGCATGGAGCCTGGTCCCCCGTGTATCATAGCTGACCTTGATCGTGGCTCCTTCCTGGTGCAGCGCGTCGAGCACCCGCCGCTCGGTAGCGCCGCAGTAGACCGTGGTGATCACCCTCAGTCTGGCCCCTCGGCGCAAGAGCGCCACAAGGGCATCCCTCAGCCGGAGGTAGCCCGACCACATCAGAAAGGAGCACAGCAGATCCACATGATCAGCACTGGCTAATTCCCGGATCAGCTCGGTACCCACCGTCGGCTCACCACGGGCGTTGATAAACAGGTGACTTTGACCCAGAGGTGTGGCCGGGCGCTCCGGTGGAAGGTTCTTTGAAAGTGGATCTTTTCTGACCAACGATAGCAGGAGCTGCGGCGTCACCCGCTCCTCTTCCTCCACCAGCTCGGGCTGGCTACGCTGGAGCAGGGAGATGCAGCGATTGGCCAGCTCCACCTGATCCGCCACCTTTTCGCTCTCCCGGAGCACACGCTGGAGGATCTGGGCGAGGTAGCGGGAGAGGTGAAAGGGCGCTTCTACCCGATCTACCTGCGCCATCGTGGCGATCAACTGGGGGGCCTCCTGTAGCGCTCGGCCCAGGGCCTCGGTGACCAAACGTTCGTGAATTCCCAGGGAGAGCTCTTTCAACACGACCTCTTGGAGGGCCAGGAGGCCCGCCCCCAGGCCTAACCCGGGCCCGGGTTGCCGCCCTTGTCGCGCCGGAGGACAAAATTTCTCCATAGGCTGGGCGCTCCGCCGACGCACCGTTAATTACCGGCCTTCACAACTGAGCCTCAGATGCCAAAGATGGACAAGGATGATGTAATCTACGGCGGTGACTCCGCAAAAGTCCCCGTTGCAAAGGTGAACTGGACCGCGCTGCAGCATGCCCTGGAGCAGGCCGTCGGACCGGATACCCCCGTGATCAACCTCACCGCCGCCAAGACCACCGTCGCTGAGGCCAAAGCGGGCAAAGGGGCAGCCAAAACCTACGTCAAGCTGGGCCTGGTCGGGAAGGACATGGTCCTTCGGGTCAAGACCCCCGGGACCCTGACGGACACCGAGGTGGACACCATCCTGGTCAAGGGCGCCAAGGCGATCATGGAGCGGGTCAAGGCGGAAAGCCGCCAGACCGCGAAGGAGAACATTGAAAAAAATGAACAGTCCAAAACCAGCGATGTGCAGGTTGCTGCGGCGGAACATCTGGCTCTTCGCAAGCGGATGGTGAACGAGACCGCGGCCCTGAAGGGCCGAGCCGATGCGGCGGTTAACAGCCTGACGGAATTGGAACAGCGGGCATTGGCTCATGTCCAGAATGTGCGGGACAACAAGGGCAATACCTCCAACACCAACGTGAAGGCGGGTGTGTTGCAGCAGCTTCGCGAGCAGGGCAACGAGCTGTACAACGACCTCCAGAAGCGCTACAAGGCCATGACCAAGGATGGAAGCGACCTGATGGCGTCGCGGAAGGACTTTTCCCGCCTTCTTGAGCTTCCTCCGACCGAGCAGGGCGACTACAAGCGCGATTCCGGCGTCTTTTTCCGCCAGGCTACGGCCAACATGGAAGACATCGGCCACCTGATCAGCCAGGCGCGTAACCTGGACGGCGCGGTGGAAGAGTACTGGGAAGAGGTGGACGCTCTGGCCTCGGGTATGTCGCCGACCAAGGCCCTGGTGCGCCTGGAGGACATCCGCACCGATGCCGGGGATGTGCTGACGCAGATCGACATGCGCCATGGAAAACTGACCAGCACCCTGGATCGGGAAGGGGGTACCTGGAAGACCATCATCGAAGGCGGCGACGACATCAAGACCGCCCGCCAGCGTTCCTACAATATGAAGGTGGTCGAGATCGACAAGCTGATCGAGGTGCTCAAGACCACCAAAGGCCCCCTGGATCGGATCAAGCGCCGCATCGCTGCCCTCCGCCAGGACGTGATGGACGACCGCACCGTGGCCGCGACTACCAACGAGCTGCAGACCTCTATCCGCGAGGCGGAGGAGAAGCTGCGCACGATGCCCCGCCTGATCCAGACCTTTCGCGAACTGAAGATCGCGGCCGAGCATGCGCTGGCCTGATCCGCTTCGGGGGCCGGCTCTCCGGCCCCCAGATCTGTGTAGACGTCTATACAGTGAAAAAAGTCGTTGTCCGGGGTGCCCCCCCAAAAAGGGGAGAGCCCGGAAGTCGCCTTTGCGCCTTCCAGGCCATCGATTTTCCAGCACAGTGTCTGGTCCTCCGCGGTTGCGGTGGGGATTTCTGGAGATTTTCGGGACATGATTGGGTAGGGAAGAAAACTCCGGGTGAGAGGAATGGGCCTGGCTTCGGGTGACTTTTTTAGGGGGGCCTTCTCGTTGAGAGCTCCGGTGTGGGAGGGAGGTCAGGAGGGTTTTTACTTGTTTAGGGAGGAAGGTGACTCGTTGGGAGCTCCGGTGTGGGAGGAGGTCGGGAGGGCTTTTACAGGGTTTTGGGAGGAGGGTTTCTCGTTGCGCATT
>CAITDR010000550.1 GCA_903891165.1 uncultured Pseudomonadota bacterium | reverse complement strand
CTGCCGCCCGGCACCAGCTCCACCTGCAGAGCCGTCTCACCCTCCACGTGCACAACCACCGGCGTGCCCGCGCTATCGGCGTAGCTGCCGTCCACAAAACCGGCCTCCGCACCGTAGATCTGGAGCGTGTAGTCGCCGGGGTGTAGCTGCCCGATGCGCACGTGCCCCTCGGCATCCGCACCGTCTCCCTTTCCGACGGTGTAGGTCGAATTGTAGAGGAGAACCGAGATCTCTTCGAGGTTTCCCTCTCCAATAAGCTGGATGTCCAGGCTGCTCTCCAGCGGGAGGAAAAGGTCCACCCCTGCGGCTTCCGCCCCTTCGTCGGGCACGGGCACCCGCTCCCCTGGCCGGTCTGCATCCGGGTAGTAGGTGGCGCCGTAGCCATCCACCACGGCCCAGGCCACCACATCTCCTGGAGGTAGTCCATCGGCGATATAGCTGCCATCTTCGGCGATCGGAACCCCCATCACCTGCGATGAGCTGTAGACGTAGACCGCTCCTGAACTCAACGGACCATCGGGTCCGTAGATGGTCCCCGCCACGGAGATTCCAGGGAGCAGGCTCCAGGATCCGGTGTCGCTGGTCTGGCCAATCTCCAGGTCAAAGGTGATGGCGTCTTCGGTGGCGTAGGCCGGGCCGAGGTATTGATCGGGGTAGCCGTCCGCATAGACCTGGCAGGCGTAGGGTTCCGGGCTTCCTTCCTCACTGTCCAGCCCGACCACAGAAAAATGGCCCCCCGCATCGGTCACCGAAATTCCGCCGGTGGCCAGCGACCGATCGCTCTGCCCACTACACACGACCCAGGCATCCACCACCGGGCTGCCTTCCGGATCCAGGACTTGACCTGTCAAGACTCCGCCGTCAGGAAGTACGAAGTTGATGTCTTCTTCCTTGCTCTCCTCCTCCAGGACCCAAACATCCGCGTCGCAAAAGGACCAGGTGTCCGGGTAGAAGCGCTCCACGGCGTTGGGCACGGGAAAACTGTCGTCATCGGGATAGGCACGGAGCCTATAACGTCCGGCGGGAAGGCCAGTAAAAGACCAGTCTCCTCCGGTTCGGCTCTGGGCCAGGGCATAGCGGAAGGCGCTGTCGTAGGCGTAGATCATCACCCCGGCCAGCGGGTTGCCCTGCGCGTCGCTCACGGTGCCAGAAAGTTCCGCAGCAACAACCAAGCTGATCAGCGCGATCATGGAGCCTCCAACAGGCGCTGCGCGGCCTGGGCCGGTGTCTCGCCGGTCAGTGGCACCAGCACCCGGATTCCCGGACGCAGCGGCTCACCCCCCACCTGAAGAAGCTGAACTTTCCCTTCCCGATTCCACCAGTCCAACACCGCCCGAAGCCCGTGCTCTCCCGCGCCGGAGGCCAAGAGCCAGGTGTCTTTTGGCTGTAGCCGTGCCAGCTCCAACAGAACTTCCAACCTCCAGAACTCCTCGGCGCCCCCGTCTTTAGCGGGAGGCCGGTCCATCCAGGTGGTCGTAGCCATTCCCAGGAGCCCGAAGGCCACTACGGGCAGGATCATACTGGGGAAGGCTGGCACCAGCACCGCCAGCACCAACCAGACCGCCGTCGCCTGGCTCACCCAAGGCGCGTTCCGGGGGCGATCGAGCTGAGCCACCACCACCCGGTCCGGCGGTTTGGGGCTCGGGCACATCAACAGGCTCCAGCAGGGCCGCCCGCGTGCAAGGCGGAGTCCCGGCCCTCTGAATTGCTGGATCAGCAGGGAGGTGGCCAGCCCCAGGAGCACCAACCCGCCGCCCAGGGGCCACATCAGCCCTAGGACCATGGCACCGAGCGCAACCACGACGTGCGCACGCGCCACCGCGAAGGGGCTGGGAGGTGCCGCAAAGCCGTGCAGGCGCCCCTCCCGCAGACCACGCTCCCGGGCCGCGCGCAACAAACCCTTCAGGCTGGCCAGGTCGGTTCCCGGCCGCCCGCGCAACGGTAGAGCCACCCCCGTCATAAGGAGCGGATCAGATCTCAGAGGTCGTGGGGCAGCTTCCATGAGGATACGATAAGGAGAATAACCACCGCAGCGCAGGGATGGTCTTGCGAATTTCTGGGCGGGTGGCAAGATGTCACGTCAAGGGTTCACCAGATGCGTTTTCGGGGTCAGGAATACACGGGGAAGGGGCAGGTCGTCGCCATCATCGACAGCGGGGTGGATCTGAACGATCCACGCCTGAAGGGTGCGAAGATCGGAGGCATGAGCCTGTCTATGAATGCGACACAGCACGTTCTTATTGCGGGCGATTTTGCCGATGAGAACGGCCATGGCACGGAAGTTGCGTCTGCCATACACCAGATGGCTCCCGACGCCCAACTGCTTTGCGTCAAGATTATGGACGCACGCCTGCGCACCACTGCGGATCTGATGGCGGCAGGCATCGAAGTCTCCGCCAAGCACGGTTGTGGTGTGGTCAATCTATCTCTTGGAACGCCGAATATGGGCAAGGCGCTCCTACTGCGCGACTGCTGTGCGGCGGCGGTGGAGCGTGGTGCGGTGGTTCTTGGCGCTGCCCACCCCAAAGGGGAGCGGGCCTACCCCGCGGACCTACCGGAAACGGTGGGCGTGGCCTCCCACCCCGACTGCCCGCCGGAGAAATTCTACTACTTCGCGCCGCACCGCTTCCCCACAAAGGTCTGGGGAAGCCTCACCGGAAAATTTCTCACCTATGGTCTTACGGTGGGTGGGCCGGGGGTTCGCGGGGTCTATCGTGGCTCGGGGATGGCCACCGCCTTCCTGTCGGGGCGTATCGCCTGCCTGCGCGAGGCGCTCAAAGATGCGCCGCCGGATCAGGTGATCGAGACCCTTCGGCAGATCTCGCTTACGCCGGTGCCCGAGATTGGCTACGCATGAAGCCCCTTTTTGAGGCAGTCGGGGAGCGGTCTTGCTGGCGCTGGTAGCCGCGCTGCAGGCCAGCCCGGTGGAATTCTATGGCTTTGGTGCACGCCGGATGGGGCGGGCCGGGAGTGGGACGGCGATCGCCGATGGTCCCGAGTCCGTGCTCTCCAACCCCGCTTCCCTGCCCGGCCTGAGTGCGCCTGAGCTGTCGGTAGGAATTGTATACGGGGATACCGCTTTCCGCCAATTTCCCGAGCTGTACTGGGACACCAACCAGGACGGCCTGATCGACGACAGCGACAGCCACCTCAAAATGGGTCCCAACTACGATCCCACGGCGGGGGTGATGATCGGTGCGGCCCTTCCGCTGGGCAAGCGGGTGGCGGTGGGCCTGGGGCTGTACGTTCCGCCCACCCGTCTGCTGCGCCTCCAGACCTTTGAACCGCAGCTTCCCTCTTATTTTCTCTATGAAAACCGTACGCAGCGCTATGAGTTGGGTATGGGCGTTGGGGTGCGGCCGATTTGGGGGCTGTCGCTGGGGGCGGGTCTTCAGATGATCCCGAAGGCGAAGTTCACCTTGGATGCCACCTTAAACGCCACGGTTTCCGGAGCGACGGAGGAGGGGGAGAGCGCAAGCGATCTGGTAGGTCTGGAGCTGGATGTCCACTCGATGATGTTGGACTTGGTGCCGGGCATTGCGCCAAATCTGGCCTTCCACTGGGATGCGGGGCAGGCGGTTCCTGTGCTCAAAGGCCTGTATGTCGGGGCATCTTGGCGCGGAGAGGCGGGTCTTCCCGTAGACGTGACCTTGAACCTCCAGGCCAACATCAAAACCGAGGACATCGAGGATCTGGAACAGGTCTTGCTGCCGCTGGTGCTGAGCCTCCAGATGGGCCTGTACGACCACTATGTGCCTTCGCAGTGGAATTTCGGGGTGGCCTACTCCATCAAAAACCGGCTGATGCTCTCGGCCGACCTGCGGCGTACCGGCTGGGACAAGATGCGGATCAACATCGCCGATGTGGTCAACTCTTCGCTGGAGGGTGCGGCGACGGACTTCGGGAAAAACCCGGTAAAAGACGGAAACCCCTACGATATCGAGCTCTCCGCCACCTGGGCTCCCCGGGTGGGTGCCGATCTGCTCCTGCCGGAGATCAAGACGCAGAGCGCTTTTGGGAACATCGGCATTCGGATGCGTGCGGGTTTTGGCTATGAGCCCACCCCCCTGGTAAGCCAGAGTGCAGCCACGGTCGTTCTGGACGCCGATCGTATCATTTTTGGCGCCGGGCTGGGGGTGGAACACCTCAACCCCTTCTGGCACGGAGAGACCGGCGGCAAGCGGATGGTACGCTGGGATGGCTTCCTCCAGTACCACATGCTTGCGACGGGGGAGCTGATGCGGCCGGAGCCTGACCAGCCCACGGCGGGTTATGCAGTCGGCGGCGCCGCCATTCCCATCGGTGGGCACCTGCTGGCTGCAGGGGCTCAGTGGAGCTTTCAGTACTGATGTCGCTGACCCTGCAGTCCCTCCTTGTAGATGCCCGGCGTGGATCCGGTCTGCCGGACGATGTGCGCCGCCTTGCTGCGGTGCAGCATGTCCATGCGGCGGCCGTGCTGAAGCAGGTGCAGGCCAGCCCTGAGGGGCGGGCGCTCCAGACCGGCACCGATCGGGAGGCGCGGCTTCGTGCTACCGCTGGTTGCTTAAGCCGCTTTTTCCAAGATGATCGCCTGCCGGGTGGTGTTTCTACCGCGCCGATGGTGGCGCTGGGCTGGCTGTTGAGCCGCGAGCTGGGCCGCACCGCGGCGGAGCTGGTGGAGGCCACGGCGGTAGGATCCGAGGTGGGGGCGCGGGTCGGTTTTGCGCTGGGAAACCGCTCGATCACCGAGGTGGATGGCCGCGCTTCCGCGGCTGCCGCTGCCGCGACCGCTGCCTGGCTGGTGGGGATGGATGGTCCGGGTGTCGCCGGGGCGGTTGCGCGTGCCATCGAGGCGGCGCCGGTGTTGTCTCTCGCGGCGCTCGCCGAAGCTCCCGAGGATCTGGCGGCGCTGCCCGCCATTGCCGCCCTGCGTGCCATGGACGCCCCTTCCACCGAGACCGGGCTGCCGCTCACGGCCCCCTGGGGTACGCTGTGGCTGGGACGCTGTCTGGCCGTAAAACCGCTGGCGGGGCGGCAGTCGGGTCGCGTGGCGGTGGAGGCGGTGGACGAGATTCTACGGCGCCACGTCAAGGCGGCGGACAAACGTCTGCGGGCTGATCAGGTGGAGAAGATTGAGCTGAGGGTGGATCTCGCCTGCATGCTGGCAGAGGAGGCGGTGGAGGCCCTGGGGCCCAGCGCTCCGGTGGGCCTGTCTCTGCGGCAGCGGATCGGGGTGATAGTGGTGCAGCACAGCCTGGATGCGTCGGTGTTGACGGCGGCGGCGCTGGCGGAAAAACGGGCGGAGATCGACGCAGTTGCCAGTCGGGTGGTGCTTTCTGCGGGCTGGGTGCAGAGTATGGCGGGAGCGGCCGCGAGGCGGGCCAGCCTGGTCGGGCTCCGGCCGAGTACCCCGCTGCGGGGGCTGCCGGCACTGGCGAAGAAGCTGGAGCTTCCACCTTTCGAACAGCTTGCGGAGATTTTTGAGGCACAGCCGGGTCGTCTTCTAAAGGAGCTGCTGGTACCGGGCCAGGGCTCCCCCGAGAAATTCCGGTGGGAGGAGCCGGTGGAGGTGAAGCTCTATACCAACCGGGGCGGCTGGTGGCCCGAGCGGCGTGCGGTGCCCAGGGGAGTGGGGGAGGAGGCCGAGGCGGTCGCGTTGGCATCTTTCGGGGCGGCCGCGCCAGGGAAACTGATAGATTCGGTAGGAACGGCTACAGAATGGCTGGCGGAGCTGGGCCTGTGATCGCCGTGGTCTTGCAGGCGGTGGCCGCGGCGGTGCACGGGGGCGGGATCCTGGTGTGGGCCACCCTGTTTCTGTTCCGGAGTCGCCAGACTTTTGTACCGGTGGAGGTGCTGGTGCGGCTCTACCGGGCCTGGGGACCGGTCTCAGGTCTGAGCCTGGGGCTGTGGATCTTCAGCCAACTCTACCGTTTTCCGGGGATCGCCAACCCGGGGCTGCCTTTTCCGGATGCCTACCTGTTGGGCTGGGGAAACTGGGTACAGAACCTGACCACGGTACGCGCAGCCCTGTTTGGCCTGCTCTGGGTGAGCTACCTGGTGTTGGAGGTGTGGACCCTGGAACCCTGCCGTCTGCTGGATCGAGACGGAGTAATCCAGGATCCACCTGCCTATCTGGCCACGGTGGGAAGGATCACCCGGCAGCTCGTCTTCAACGCGCTGCTGGTGATCGCCATCGTGAGTCTTTCGGCCTTGGGAGCACGGCCGTAGACGTCGCGTCCTCCTCTCCCGACTGCAGGCGCTCGCTACTTCCCAATCAACGCTAAAAAAGCACCCTGCGGATCAAGCATATTGACGATGCGGCTGCCGCCGGGAACTTCAGCGGGGCCGTGGATCAAGGTGGCGCCGTTTTCCTTCGCAATTGCGACGGAACCATCCAGATCATCCACCTGGATATAGTACAACCAGGCCGAAACCGGCATCTCTGGAGGCTTGGCCATCATCCCTCCGGTGCTCTGCTCGCCGGGGCCGAAGAGCTGGTAGGTGCCCATGGGGCCCATGTCCATGGCGTCGCCCTTTTTCCAGCCCGCGATGTCGGAGTAGAGGGCCCATGCCTTGTCCACGTCGCCGGAACAAAGCTCTGCCCATGCGATCTCGCCGTGAGCGGGCTCACCCTGGTGACCCGGCGCCTTGCCCTCGGGCTGGTAGAGGGCGAAGCCGGCCCCGGAGGCATCGGCCACCATGGCAATCCGGCCGATGGAAGGGACATCGAAGGGGCCCTGGTGGACCACGCCACCGTGGGCCTTCAGCTTTTCCACCGCTTCGTCCACCGAAGCCACACAGAGGTTGCCCACCCAATGGGAGGGGGCACCCATGGCCTTGGCCTGCTCAGGCAGCTCCATCACGCCGCCGATGGTGGGGCCGGCGGGCGTCTTCCACATCTTGTAGCCCTCGCCCCCCTCACCACCCCAGCTCTCAGTGCCATAGCCCACCACCTTGCCGTAGAATTCGATAGCGGCAGCAGGATCAGTGGTCAAAAGTTCAAACTATACAAAGCGGCCATTTGCGTCGGAAGTAGATTGCATGTAAGACTCCTTGAAGGGAGAGCCCTGTTAGCCCGACAAGGAAACGGCGTCACCTGTTCAGATTGTCACGGATTGTCATGTAGCCATTCGTTCAGGGGGCCGTCGTCAGGCGACCAGCAACGGTAGCTCAGGTGGATGCGGGCAAAGGGGAGGGGGAGGAGGAAGTGATCCCAGGTATTCAGGCGGATACCCTGCGCACGCACCGTCGTAAGGACCAACGGGATGCCCCGCCGCCGTGCCAGCGCTTCCGCGCCGGGATGGGCCACATGGGGTGGTCCGCGTGGTCCATCCAGGGCGATGGCCACCATCTTCCCCCGGTCCAAGGCCCGTAGTCCCTCCCGCACCACCGAGAGCGCGCCATTCGAGGAGGATCCCCGGACAAGGCCATAGCCGTAGTCTCCGAGTATCTCCGCGAGGAACTCCCCATCGTCGGAGCGCGACACCACCGCCACAATCGGAAGGTGCCGGTGAAGGGTCGTGACAACAAAGATATTCTCATGCCAGAAAGCGGTAATACAAGGACCACTTACTGGAAATGAATCTCCATTCACCCGCCAGGTCCATGCCCAGAGCAGCGCCAGACGACCGAGGAGTCGGGCGACGTAGGGACGGAAGTTGGCTCTCAGCGGGGCTCCACCTGGAAAAAGACCGGGCAACGGGGTAGGGTCTTATCGTGATTACTCTCCTCCTGCTTGCCTGCTCCACCATCCACGGTATCAAGCCGGTGGGTGCTGGAAATACCGAAGTCAACCTCTCGCTCGGTGGTCCAATTACCGAGGTTTTTGGTGCGCCTATCCCCATCCCGCTCTCGGCGGTGGGGGTCACCCACGGGCTCACCGATAGCCTGGATATCCATGGGGCCTTCCATCCCTCGGCGGCGCTGTTTGAGGGTATCGTGGAGGCCGATGTCGGACTTTCCTACCAGTTTCTTCCCAACCACGGCGCAGTGCCCCGGCTGATGGGCGATTTTATGTTTTTGGGCGCCGGCGGGGATGTCGCGGAGGGGGAGCCCAAGGGTGGCTTCCGCCTATACCTGCAGCCCAGCTTCAGCGCCTCCTGGGACTGGGGGAAAAAGAAGCGGCAGACCACCTACACCTCACTCACCTGCTTCTTCCAACCTTTTCCAACGGTTCATGCCGTGGGAGCCTGGGCGGTAGGGCAGCGTTGGGGAATGGGACCGCGCTTTCACCTGGACACCGAGCTGAAGTGGATCGCACCCTATGCCTCCACCCTGAACCTGGTGCCGCACTACTATGGAATCGGCAATCAAGGTGCCCTTTCCTTCCAACTGGGCTTTGGCTATCTCTTTGGAAAGGGGGCGGGCTCGTGATCCTGTTGCTCACCGGCTGTATGACCATGGACGGCTTTTTCTTCAACGGCAGCGCTGTGGATAGCTACACGCTCGGCCACGACGTAATTCCCGAGGAGAATGTAGAGGAAGTCAGCTTTATTGGCCCCGACGGAAACGAGATTTTCGGGGTCTGGGCACATCAGGATGTGGACGCACCTGTGCTGCTGTTTTCTCACGGTAATTACGCGAATATCGACGAATATTGGGATCGGGTGGAGTTGTACTGGTCCTGGGGCTATGAGACCTTTATCTACGACTACCGGGGCTTTGGAAAGTCAAAGGGATCCGCCAGCCACGACGGTGTCCTGGCCGATGCACTGGGTGCGGCCGATTATGTGAGCGAGACGACGGGCTTGCCACCAGAAGAGACCTACTACCTGGGGATGTCCCTCGGTGGCTTCGCCGCGATCCACACCTCTTTGGAGCGTCCTCCCAAGGTGCTGATCACCGAATGTATGTTCGCCTCGGCCGACTATCTCTCTGATTTTTCATTGGGCACCGACTCCCCGCCGGGCTGGTTTTTTAAGGACCCCTTTGACAATGTCGCCGCCGCCAAGGCCCTTCAGGTTCCGTATCTGATCATCCACGGCGAGGCCGATGACTTCATCGACTTCTCCAACGGCGAGATGGTTTTTGCAGCCGCTAACGAGCCGAAGCGCTTCTTTCCCGTACCGGGTGCCAACCACTCCACCATTCCTGCAACCGATCCCGAAGGCTATGAGCAGGCGATCCGCTGCTGGACCGGCACGGGCACGGCCTGCGACGCCAGTATGGTCCCGGCAAATCCATGAAAGCAGGCGATTGGGTTGGCGGAAAATATCGGCGGGGACTTGAGCTTTCTCGGAGTGAGGACTGGATTCGCTTCGCGGTGGAGGAGCCTGCCCAGCCCCAGCTGGAGCTGGTACTTCCGATGCAACATGCGCTCTTGCGTCCGAACGTTCGCGAGAGCTTTTTGGGCTTCAAGATTCCTGAGCACCCCTCGATTTTGCCCGCATTGGACGAGGGTGTGCAGGAGGGAATCCCGTGGAGGGTGCGTCCGCGCAGCCGGGGGCCGCTGAGTCGGAGGTTGTCAGTTTCGGAGGCCTTTGCGCTGGGGACGGCGCTGGCGCCGGCGGTGCTGGCGATGGGGGAGCGGTTGGGGGGGCGTATCCCGGTGGATCAGATCACCTGGACGCTGGAGGGGCTTCCGGTGATGGCGCCCACGGGAATCCCGCCTTCTCCCGGTGCACTTCAGAACCTCCCTGCCGCTGAGGGCGAGGCCGAGGCCCTGGCGGTGCTGCTCTATACTGTGGTCGAGGGGCGCCCGCCGAGGGCGGGTGAATATTGCCCTTCTGGAGCGGGGACAGAGGATCTTGGTATCCTTCTGGCCGACCTGTGTAATGGATCTCGCGATGCACGGCGGCAGGCGCTGGTGAGCCTGGGCAACCGGGCGTCGGTGCCAGTGGAGCCGGCGGTGCTGGCCCCTCGGCCGCCACCGCGGAGCTTGCACTCACTGTTCCCTGTCCCAATTCCGGCATGGTTTGTTGTCGTACAACCTGGACAGATCGACGATGTGGCCCGTCGTAAGGTGGCCCGGGAATCCGGTGTAGAACCCGATGCGCTTCTGGCGCTGGGATCAAGCTGGGCGGTGGAGGGGGTCGAGGACCGAGCGCAGGCGGAAAAGGCGGTTGCTCGGCTGGGAAGTCGCAATGTTTCTGCAGAGGCGCTGGCGGCAGCGCCGCGTTCCGCCTGGCAGAAGGCGCTGGCCGCGCTGGTGTTGGGCGGACTGACCCTGGCTTCCGCGCCCTATGCCTTGAACCTTTTGCTGCAGGAGTCGGGCTGGGACCGCGAAATTGTACCAGTGGGTATCCTGATTTTGACCGTTGCCGCTGCGGCTGCTTCTGCATGGTCGGCGGTGGAGGCTCTTCGTGCGCTGGGCCGGAATCGCAGGAGGGAAGAGGTAAAACGGGCCTGGGCGCTGCGGCCCCGGCTTCAGGTGCGGAATGAGGCCGAACCGATTTATGCCCGGCTTGCGCGGCTGCGCGACGAGTTGCCAGCCTTGGGGCTGCCCTATCCGGCGGTATTGGACCTTCGTATGATGTTGTCGGAGGCGGTAGAGGCCCCCGAGGAACCCGGCGCCGACCGGACGGCGGCGCTGCGGGAGCTGGAGCTGCTGGTGCGCCGGATCGAGGACGGGGTACGCGAGAAGGATTTGGATACCATTGCCAGGTTGGAGCGGGAGTTCCAGCAGGGACGTTTGATGAAGCGGTTGCCGCAAAAGACTTGATGGGTCAAGGGTTTTTGGAGGTGTGGGCGGACTATCGGTCCGCCTCGTACGGAAACCTCAGCGGCCCCTCCACCTCCACGCTCAAAATCTCGGCAGCCAACAGTTTTTGCTGGGAATGTTCTGCAGACCAGGCTCCCGTGAGGCCCGCGGCGGACAGCTTGGGCAGGGTAACCCGGAGAATCCGCGGATCGTGCCCGCAGGCTACCTTGGCACTCTGGCAGCCGGAGTCGGTGACCAGGAGCGCATCGCCGTCTTCCTCCGCCTCTCGGACAAAACCGAAGCTGGAATCTACCAGATCAGCGACGTAGAGCGGCGGAAGCTCCGGCCCCTGGTAGAGGGCCAGTCCGATGGCACCCTCGGTGCCGCCGATGGGGGAGGCGGAAGCCCCCAGCGAATGCCCATAGCTCAAGAGTCCGGTGGTGGGGGAAAGGATGGCGTTGTGGACCGCCGCGAGGCCGCCACGTTCGGGAAAAGCCCAGTGTCGACCTGGATTCTGAAGGTCCGTCACCTCCCACAGCAGCAGGCCCCCCTCGTTGGCGGCGCTCTCTCGGCTCTTGTAGGTGACCAACAAAAAAGAGCGATCCTCCTCTGCCCACCACTGCACCCGATTGGGGAACATACGATCGCCCCAGCCCGCATCTTCTTCGTCGAGCACCCCGAGAACACGGGCAGGTCCATCCTGCACTTCCAAGAAGAGCACCCGCGAATTGTCGGTGTCGGCCACCGCAAGCATCTCCAGGGTCGGATCCCAGGCAAAGGAGTGGGTGAAGTTCAGGCCGCAGCGCGGATCGACGGCTTCCAAACACAGCGAAGCAAGCTCCGGGTCTACCTCGCTGAAGTCCAGCTCGGTGACCTCCCAGAGCCGCTCTTCCCCCCGCTGTTCGAAGAGGCCGCCCGGGGCACCTTCGGTGCTCCCATCGTCCGAACACCAAGCCGCCGTGACGCTCTCCTCCCGACGCTCCACCTCAAAGAGAAGGCAGGAGCCGGGCTCGGCCTTACAGCGATCCGGGTACTCCTTGGAAAGCCGCAGCTCCTTGTGTACCCGGCCGGGCTGCAGATGGAAAAGTGCCCCGTCCCCGGTAGAGGAGACATAGAGTTCTGACTGGATGGAATAACATCCCCAGAGAACGAAGATCATGGCAGACGCGATGGTAGAGAAGTCTCTACCAGGTGGTTGAGGACGTAGCGCTGCTGGACTGCGAAGCTCCAGTCCTGTAATAGGGCTGCTTCACAGCCGCTCCAGCGGCGATCCTGCTCCGTGCAGCCGTCGAGGTAGTCATATTGGCCCAGGTCGGGCAGGTGGAAGTACCAGGTGGCGGGCTCCGCCCCGCGTACCGCCAGGGAGCGATGCAGGAGGAGCTCCAAAAGAGTGATATCTTCCTCGGTGATGTTCTGGCCCTGTCCCTCGCCCAGGAGCTGGCACTCCCGCAGAAACAGGTTGGGGCAGCCCTTCAGCGAAAAGAGGGGAATATTGTTTCCGGGAAAAAAAGTAAAGGGACCTTCCCGATCCTCCACAAGGCCGTCTGCGCTTGCAAAATGCCGCACCGCCGCAAGCTCGCTGCTACGCCAGGGCCAGCTATCCTTGGCGCGGGGGTCTCCGTCGTGATCGATCTCCGGGAGTAGCGACATGCCACCGAAGAGAAATTTCTCTGGAAGACCTGCTTCCGCGCTGGCCTTTGCCCAGTCCAGCCCCTGATCGCCCTGGGGTGCCATTCCCGAGATCCAGGTCGGCTCAATGTCCAGCACCTGCAGATTTTCCGCCTCTGAGCGCAGGTAGTCGGTGTAGCAGCTCCCGGTGCAGCCCTGGGGCAGGTCGTGCAACAGCATCCCAACCTCTGTGCGGCTGTCCGCAGAAAGCTCTTTCATCCTACCCTTCTGGCCG
>CAITDR010000549.1 GCA_903891165.1 uncultured Pseudomonadota bacterium | reverse complement strand
TGTTGTTCAGGACCGTCCGTCCGGTTCCGACCCAGCGGGGGCTGATGGTGCCGGTCTCTCCGGGAACCTCTCCGTCCTCCGCCGATACTTTCTCCTGGATCAGCTTTCCTGCGCCATCGCTGTAGCTGTATCGAACCAGAAAATCGCTGCCGTCGTGCTCAGTGCGCTGGGTGGTCACGGTGCGGGCGGGAAGGCCGTCGTCCTTGAAGCGGCCCAGATCGTAGCTGTAGGCGACCGTCGGATCTTCCAGGGTATCCCCGAGGCTTTCGGCGTCCTTTCCCTGTACCGCCACCGCGATCACCCGGCCCAGTGCATCATAGGAAGCGCGCGTGATGTTGCCGTTCGGATCCTCCACCGAAGCGGGCTGCATGGAGACGGGATCCATCGTCACCGTCACCGTGTTTCCCATCGCATCCGTCACGGACAACGGAAACAGCGACCATTCATCCCACTCCACTTCGGTGTTGTGTCCGAAGGGATCGGTGTAAGCAGTGACCTGATAGAATTTTGTCGCATCTGGCGTCGCGATCCCGGAGGCCGCCCACCAGTCGTCCTCCTCTTCCAGCTCCACATAGCCCGATGCCTCCCACACCATATCCGGCGGCAGCTCGGGGTACACTTCCGTCGCCAGCCCACCGCTGATCGCCTTCCGGTAGGACTGGTACAGCAGCGCCCGGCTTTCCATCGTCCCCGATGTGGCGGGGCCGGAAAGATCGTCCTTCCAATATTCCTTCACCTCCACCGAGATCGCCCGGCGCTGGATGCCGCTTCCGGCCTCCTCCTCAAAAGGGATCTCATTTGACAAGTCAAGAGCTGCCTTCAAGTCCCCGATGGAGAAGCGGGAGAGATCGGTGTAGACCCACTCTCCCTCCTCCTGCCAGTCCTCCGCCGTCAGGTGCCAGGCCGTGCTCCGCATCGTTACGCCCACATGCCAGTGCATCGCCGCCGGATCCGTCTCGCTGTCCAGACTGTCCGTATCGTGGACTACGGATGCCTCCGCGACCAGCACCGTCAGCGCATTCTGCTCCTCCCGACGATCCTCCACATCCCGGCGCGGGTAGCCCACCGTCGCCTTTTTTGTCACTGTTCCGTAGGAATCATAAGAAAGGGTCAGCTCATGCGCGCTGCGGGGATCTTCCGCTACGCGCTCGTAGTGCCGCGCCAGACTTTCGCGGGCTATCGTCGTGAAGCTGGCGTGTTCGCTGCTCCCCAAAGGCTGCACGCGCGCCACCGTCCAGGTGGTCGCGGTCACCGCATAGGGCAGAGGCGCGGATTCGCCGCCATCTTCCGCGCAGATCTCCTGGCGCAGCAGCTTTCCTTTCAGAGCGCGTGCCGCCTCCCGGCGTTCAGCGGGCGTCCAGGTCGGCCACTCCGCCCCCTCCACCGGCGCATCTTCCGTCACGTTTTCCAGCGGCCAGTCTGCCTCGTCCGCCGACCAGTATTCCGCTGCAAAAGCCTCCTCCAGGGTACCCTGTTGTCGCCAGGCACCCGTGTGAAACCAGCTCACCGTCCGCACCGGATCCAGATCCAGCGCCGCGTCGTCCCCACGCTCCGGATCGCTGTAGCTCCCCAGCGACTCCGTATCCCACTGCTCCACCTTCCCGAATCCCCGGAACTCCCGCTCTGCACTGTCGTAACAGCCATGGTGGTAGGCGTAGCGCGTCACATTCCGCCAACCGGTGACAGCATCCTCGACCTCCACCCGCTCCAGACATTGCACCGGGAAGGGCAGCCGGGTCGCCCAGGGCTTTCCGGCCTCCCGATCCGCCACCATGAATTGTGTAGAAGGTGCATAGTGAAGCGTGGTGACGCGCCCCAGGTTGTTTTTCACCGTCTTCAACAACCAGGGTTTCCCCTGGCTCATCAGGCGGATGTAGCGCAGGGGACTCCACGCATCCCGGAGCAGCGGCGAGGCCCACACCAGGCAGGCCGTCCCGTCGCCACGCAGATCTGCAACAGAGATGCTGAGCGGGTTCTCCACCCCCGGCAGCGTCTTCAGAATCTCCGCATCGCTCCAGGAATTTCCCGCCTGGTTCCGCCAGATCCGCACATGGTCCGGGCCCAGATAGATCAGGTCGGCAGGACCGGAGCCGTCGATGTCGGCCAACCGGATGCGGCGGGGGTCGAAGCGCTCTCGTCGGTCAAACCAGGGGGCGCCGCTCATCTGAATCTTCGCTCCGAACCTGCCATAGCCCCGGTTTGGCCAGTAGCAGATACTGCCGTTGCGGATGCGCACCACATCGGCAAGGCCGTCGCCGCTCATGTCCGCCCAGAAGAGGCTTTCGCGATCCGTCTGCAACAATGCCCGGGGGCCCTTTTCTTCGTCCGTCGGGATGCGTACCCGTTCCGGGTTGTCCCAGCCCTTTGTTCCCTCCGAATCATACCAGGTGATACAGGCATTTTCAGTGACCATCACCTCGGCCTGGCCGTCGCCATCCAGGTCAATCAGTCGGGTTTCGGGGGCATCGAAATTCACAGAAGGCAGCTTTCGGAGCGGACGGAAGCCCTCCCAGTCGCCCTGCGGATCCCGCGCGTAGTAGCCGGCCATTCCGGGAGAGAGACTGACCGCCTCCATCCGACCGTCGCCATCGAGATCCATCCACCGCACATTCCCGGAGGGGCGTGCAGGGATGCGTCGCGCCGGTGCGAGACGGCCGGCGCCGTTGTTCCGCTTGTAGAACCAGCCTTCTGCCTGCATGGCCAGCAGGCCGGTCAGACCTTCGCCGTCCAGGTCCACCCACTGCCAGCGGGAGAGGTCGAGGCCCTTCGGCAGGTCTTCCAGACCCTGCATGAACTGAAGGGTCTCTTCGATCACGGCTTCGGTATAGGAGAATTCCAGGGCAGGCAGGCTTTCGCTGGTCCAGGATTCGTCGTAGCTCCAGCCGCATTGGGTCACGGACTTCAGGGTGGAGGCAACGGGGGAGTCGTTGTAGTCCAGCTCCAGGGAGCGGACCAGGAGCGGCAGGGTCGGAGTATGCCCGGGCAGAGGGTGTTCAGGATCGGTATCGGCAAAGCGATGAAAGACCAGAATACGCCTGCAGCGACGGTAGCAGCGTACATCAAAACCGGCGCGGAAGTTTGAAAAAACGTCGGGGCGTGCCCACCAGTCGGCGATGTCGGGGACCGTGGTGACGGCGGTG
>CAITDR010000548.1 GCA_903891165.1 uncultured Pseudomonadota bacterium | reverse complement strand
GGGCGGGGCGGCGTCCAGGGCCACTCCCACGTCCACTCCATGGGCGTGGACAGAGAGAAAGAGCTGGGCGGCTCCTTGTCTTCGCTCGTGGGAGGCGGGGAAAAAGGCGGCCCAGAGGTAGGGGTAGTAGTAGGATCCGTTGGCGCGTGGGGATTGGGAGTTGATGCGGGCGATCACCCGCTTGGGGTCCAGCACAAGCTGGTCAGGCCCCAGTAGCCCTCCACGGTTGACCAGGGGCTCCAGAAGCCGGCTCGCAAGCTGGTTGATCAGGGTGACCAGCGGGGCGCGGATTCCCAGCTCATAGGTCTTGCGGTGCGGCTCAAACCACTCCTGCCCCGCTCCTTCCGCCGTCAATAAGGCGGTCAGCAGGGCAAAACTCTGCTCCCCAAAGGCAGCTATTTCTTCCGTTGGGATGGGATCACCTTCGGAACTCTCCAGCCCTTCGGCGGTCAGGGCGGCATCGGCCAGATAGGGGCTCAGGTCTTCCCGGGCGATGTAGCTTCGGATCCCTTCGCAATAGCGTAGGTAGCCCGCACCGGATCCGTCTGCCCGGCCCTCTCCCAGCCCGGTCTGCGCCAAGCCGCGAGCGAGACTGTCCGTCCATGGGAACCAACGCTCCGGCTCCAGGGTGTGGAGGACCATACTCGGGAAAATGACCCCCGCAAAGTCGAGATCGCGCCGTCCCCATAGTTCGTCCAGTTGCTTCCGGACAGCCACTTCCTCCGGGAGCGCACTCTGTAGGGCAGCCAGCCACTCGTTTACCGTGTCGAGCTGGGCTTGATACTTGTGGACATACATCCCCATAAAGGCGGGGGCGAAGCGGTTGTACTGCTCAGTTCCCGGCCTGCGGCCGCCGCAGGTGCTCCAGCAGCGAAGCAGCTTCTCCAACCGCTCGGCATCGACGGGACCCTGTTCCAGAATCGCGCGGGCCCGGGTGGTGGCCGCTGCGCGTAGCGCCGCTTCTGCCTCGCTCCGGGCTGGATCTTCCAGGATCTCAAGGAGAAGCCCCGACGAGTTTCCTTTGTGGTTGGTTTGGCGCAGAGCTCTTGAAGTGGCCTTCAAGGCGGCTCCCCCGTCTTTGGAGAGTTGAAGACGCGGAAGATCAGGCTCATTCCAGGAGCGGTAGCGGAACCACCCCCGGCCCAGCGCCTCGAAATCTGGGAATTCGTTCAGGCTGCGAAAGACGGAAAAGTGAGGGGTTTTGCGGTCTTTGGTGACCCCGTAGCGGGAGGGATCCTGCTCTATCAGCGCGGCGGAGACGTCGGTATAGTGAACGAGGCCGCGCCCGGGCTGTCGCTCCAAAAGGCTGACGATGTCTTCGTGAAGGGTGGGCATGGGCTTTGGTTTCCAGGTCTGCTATCCTAACGTTTGGATTGCTCGCGCGCTGATTTTTCTGTTCCGGTGTTGATGGGGATGGTCTTGGCGGAGCCTGGGTCGGCCGCGTCGATCGGGCTCCGACAGCCGGCTCCGTTGCGACCGAGGACCACATCCGCAATTTTCGGCAGGTTGCAGAGGAGGTCACCCAAAAGCCGCTGGGCCTCTGGCCCACCGGCCCCACGAGGGCGCTTGCGGCGCTCGGGCCGCACGCGCCTTGCTTGATTCTGATATTACCTTGCTTATTCCTTTGGCTGCGGAAGGTGATCGGATTTGAGTAGATTTTGAATCTGATATGAATTAGATATGGGAGGGCAGGCTGCCCTCTTTGGAGGACCCTTGGAGATGCTACTGTTTGAAAGCCGGGTTGTAGCTCCGCTTCTTTCGCTCGTTCCGGTCGGCTGTGCGCGCGTCTGGACGGGGAGGGTGATCGTGCTGCTGCAGGGGAAGGTGGCGGGACGCGGGGATGTGGGGCGCGCATGACGGCCGCCCGCAAGAAGGGGGAGCTGCCGGAGAAGGTTTGTGTGGGCTGTGGGCGGGTTTTTGTGTGGCGTCGGAAGTGGGCGCGCGATTGGGAGAGGGTGCTTTGGTGCTCGGAGCGCTGTCGTCGGGCGGGTCGTGGGGGGAAGGAGCGGGGGAGGGAGGGCTGAGGGGGAGGGGGCCCGGAGAGGTGCTGATCTATCGGCGAAGAAGGAGCACATTGTCCGGGTCCAGCTTAGCGCCGGCCCGGCCGCTGACCCTTTCGTTCCGGCGCCCGGTTTCGTCTTGGATCTGTAGCTGGAGGCGCCGCGCCCCGTTTTGATCGCGAATTTCGATGGGCACGTCCAACCGACCGAAGGGCAGGTTGCTTTGTACCTGCACCAGCAGTTGGTCCCCACTTTGCTCGCTGGTCAGCTTCAGTTGG
>CAITDR010000547.1 GCA_903891165.1 uncultured Pseudomonadota bacterium | reverse complement strand
TCCTGGGGAGCGAGCCCAATTCCTGGTACGCCCTGCTGATCCTGACCGCGGAGGCGGCGCCTACCGAGCCGCTGCGGGCGCGGAGTGGCCGGTGGCCCGCACCCCGCTCCTCCCCTGCCCTACCCGCCCTGGTTTCCGTGGGCACTGCTCCCCCGACGGCCGGGCCCATCCTGGTGCAGACCCGGGCAGACCTGCGCGTGGTGGACTGGAGCCGGCTGGCATGGGCACCTTTTGGGAGCGGCCCCAACTCGGGAGGGCAGGTACTTCCTGCCGTTCCCGAGCCGGTGCCGGTGGCAGAGCGTCCGGACTCCTACCAACCCAGCTTCCTCTCGGATCCCGGGGGGGCATGGAAGCTCTTGGACGAGCTGGGCGTAAAGGAACCGGAGCTTTTCCCTTGGGCCCAGGGAGCAGCGGATTTGGGGCGTGCGGGAGCCTTTGACGACGCGGCTCCGGCCGTCTCGCGGATGTTCCAGGCGATGGAGGCGGATCAGACTGGCCTCTACAAAAATGTAGACATGAGCGTGGCGGAGTGGCGGGAGATTTTCCTGCTGGTGCGGGACGATCATCATGTCGCGCGTTTTTCCTGGGGTACGACAAAAATTGCCAGCAGCGAGGAGCAGCGCCTGCAGGCACTACGCTCCATGTTTCCCACCGCACATATCGACGCCATCTACCGGCATGGGGAGCAGTGGTCCGTGGATCCGCTGCTGGTCCTGGGGCTGATGCGGCAGGAAAGTGTGTACCAGCAATGGGCACTTTCCCCGGTAGGCGCCATCGGGCTGATGCAGGTGATGCCGCGGACCGGCGCGAAGGTAGCGGCGATGATGGGGGATTCGCACTATTCCCCGGAGTCCCTGGAGAATCCGTCGGTGAACATCCGCTACGGCATCTACTACCTATCGCAACTGCTGGATCGTTTTGGGGGCAGTTTTCCCATGGCGGTTGGCTCCTACAACGGGGGACCGCACAACATGTCTTCCTGGCTTACACCCTGGGGAGCGGACATCCGGATGGATGACTATGTAGAGCAGATCCCCTACCCGGAGACCAGGGACTACATCAAAAAAGTCACCGGCTACTACGCAACCTATGTGGCGCTGTATGCGCCGCCGGGAGCACGGGTGGTGGTGCCGATGAAGGTAGAGAAAGATGATGCTTCCATCGTGAATTTTTGATGGTTTCCTAAGAAACTATTGACAAGTCAAGTGCAAGACCGTGGTCGGCATCCGGGAGCGAAGAAAAGGTGATAGTGGGAAGAGGGAGGAAGGGATGACCCGGAAAGTGGTGGCCATCGCAGGGATCGCAGCGCTGATGGCCGGACTGGCGCTCGCGCGGGGGAAAAAGGGAGAGGCCGAGCCGGTCGTCCCGCCCGCACCGGAAGTGGTCACGGAGGCGCCGCCCCCCCCTCCTCCGCCTGCTCCCCCGCTTTTTCCAGACGGTGTCCCCGCACATATCGACAGCTTGCCACCGGGGCTTTCCTCGCTCTCGGCGCAGGGCTGCAACGCCTGCCACTACGCGGCGCACGAAACCTGGAGCCAGAGCCGCCACGCAAATGCCTGGTCCTCCCCCACTTTTCAAACGGCGCTGCACGCAGCGGGCGACTCCACCCTGTGCCTGGGCTGCCACCTGCCGCTGGCCAGCCAGCACGATCAGCTGGCGGTCAGCTATGTGGATGGCGACAGCAGCCGCCCGGTGATGCAGGAAAACAGCAGCTTTGACCTTGGCTTACGCGGCGAGGGTGTCACCTGCGCTGCCTGCCATGTGCGCGATGGTGTGGTGGTGGGCAGCCGGGAAGCCCCGCAGGCGCCCCACCCGGTCCGGGTAAGTACAGAGCTTCGAAGCCCAGACTTCTGCGCCACCTGTCACCAGTTGAGCTGGCCGGGCGCGGACAAGCCCTACTACGACACCTGGGGCGAGTGGAAAGCGTCGCGGTGGGCAGGCGCGGGGGTGGGCTGTGTGGACTGCCACATGGCCCCGGTTGCGGGGGTTCTGCTCCCCGGATCGGATGGTACGGTCCCCTCCCACGGCTTCAAGAACAGCGCGGCCCGGGGTATCAGCGTGCTGGTGCGGACAGCGTCGGCCGTAGCGCAGCGCGGGCAACCGCTGCAGGTCACCGTCACCACCCAGAATACCGGGGCGGGTCATGCTTTCCCCACAGGGAACCCCAACAAAGCCTACACCATCGAGGTGCAGCCGCTGGACAGCGCCGGAAAGGCACTCGCGCCCTCCTTCCCGATCTCCTTTGCAAGAACTGTGGAAAGTACCGCTCCTTACCGGACTTTGAGCGATACCCGACTGGCACCGGGCGCGGAGCGGGTGGACAGCCACAGCTTCACCCTGTCCAGCAAAGGGGCCGCCGGGCAGGGGGTCCTGGAGCTTCGACTTCTGTCCAGCCTGGGCGGAGCACCGACAATTCTTCAGCGTATCCCAATGGAATTCCGTTAGCCTTTGTGGAGGTACCATGCTCCTGTTGCTGGCCTGTTCGGGCGGTCCCGAGAGCGCGGAAAAGGAAGACAGTGGAGAGCCGATCCCCAGCGCCTATGAGGTGCAATGGTCCACGGCGCCCGATCCGTTGGTTGCAGGCCAGGAAGGCCAATTTTCCCTCCAGATCACCGATCAGGATGGTCGCCCCATCGATGACCTGCAGCAGTCTCACCAGCGGATGGTACACGCCATCTTCATCTCCTCCGATCTGGAGGACTTCCAGCATCTTCACCAGGAAGACTACGGCGACATTACAGCCGATAACCTTCGAAATGCCAGCTTCTCCTTTCCGATTACTGCCAAGCTGGCTACGGAATATCGGATCGCATTTGACTACGCCCATCGCAACAAGTACCAGCACACCGAAGCGGGGATGACCGTGGAGGGGGAGCCGGCCGCGCTGGAGAGCCCGCGGCTGGAGCCGGTGAATGTGGCCGAAGATCGGGGGCTCCGCGCCGAGCTGAGCTGGGAGGTGGAGCCGATCGTCGGCTATGAAGCATCTTGGACTGTACACATTACGGAGGTAGAAAGCGGAGCTGAGGTCACCAACTTGGTACAGTGGCTGGGCGCCGACGCCCATGCGGTGACCACGGACGCGGCGATAAGCGCGATCGGGCACACCCATGCCTGGTTTCCGGGAATGGATAACGCACCTCCCGGTCACGACATGCCCCACCAATATCCGGGCCCCGACATTCCCTTTCACTACAGCTTCAGCGTGGCGGGGTCTCAGAAGGTCTGGGTGCAGTTGGCACGGGAGGACGCGCCCGATGATCCTTACCTCTTCCCCTTTGTTTTTTCGGTAGCTCCTTGATTTTTTTCCTTCTGGCCTGTGTGGGACCGGAAAAGGTCCGGGATGACTCTTCGGAAAAACCGATAGAAACACCGGATGCATCGACAATCCTGGTGGGGGTGCAGAACCAGGCGCTTGGCACTGCCGTCGCGATCGGCGACTACAACGGGGACGGGATCGGCGACCTCGCTGCCTCCGCCTATGCGGGTGGTCCTACCTGTGTTTTTGTCGGTCCACCTGCAGAGGGGAAGTTGCCGCTCGCCAGCGGGGCCTGCTACACCCCGGTAGATCCCTACGACTTTGCCGGCTTTTCCATCGCGACTGCGGGTGACACGGACGGGGATGGCCGGGCAGAGCTGGCCGTGGGCGCCATCGGGGCGAGTGTGACGGTGGGGGAGGCCGGAGCGGTCTACCTGCTGGGCGCTGAGGGCGGAAATCTGGCGGATGCGGCAATTCTTTTGGAGGGGGAGGTAGAGCTGGACTACGCGGGTTCCTGGGTTGCGGGAGCGGGAGATGTCAACGGGGACCAGTACGACGACCTGCTGGTCGGCGCGACCGGCAACGACGAGGGGGGGGCGGGCGGAGGCAAAGCCTACCTGCTCTACGGGCCGATCTCCTCAGGAAAATTGGGCGATAGCGGCTCCTCCTTTGTGGGGGCGGGCCAGAACGCGGTGCGCCATGCAACCCCAGGCGCTGGAGACGGGGTGGGCTACGCCCTGGCGGGGGTCGGAGACACCAACGGGGACGGCTTTGACGACGTTCTGGTGGGAGCAGCCGGCAACGACGATGCCGGGGTAGACGCGGGGAAAGCCTGTCTTTTCCTGGGTCCGGTTGCCGACGGGCCCCGGAGCCTGGACGACGCCGATGGGGTGCTTTGGGGGGCCAACGACGCCGACTATGCGGGCGATCGGGTGGGGGGCGCGGGGGACAGCGACGGAGATGGGAAGGCAGACCTACTGATTTCGGCCGATGGGGCGGGGGGACAGACGGGGACGGTCTACCTTTGGCCTAGTCCGGTCCTTGGGCAGGTCTCCCTTGCGGATGCACCCGTCGCCTGGACCGGGGAAAAAGAGGGCGACCAGGCGGGCTATGCGCTGGTTGGAGGAGAGGATCTGGACGGCGACGGGCAGGTGGATCTGGCCATCGGCGCCTGGGCCTACGACGGGGTCGGTGTGGACGCAGGCAGGACCTACCTGATCTATGGACCTTTTACCGCCGGGATCACCGAGCTGGGGGGGATGGCCCACTTCGACGCGCCGACGGAAGGCGAGTATGCGGGCCGGGCACTGGCAGCGGGAGATGTAGACGGAGAGACGGGCGCCGAGCTGTTGATCGGGGCACCCTTTGCGTCGCAGGAAGGGGTGATTGCCGGAAGGGCCTACCTGATCAAGCGTTGACAGGTCAAGATCAAAGCCCGAGTCCCGACCATAGTCTGCGATAGACTACAGAAAATCTATCGTTCCAGCCAACGTGTAGAAAAAATCTCGGTCTGTAGCTCGACCGAAAAATCCACGGAATCAAAAATCAGCTCGGTGCGGGATCCCTGCTGCACCTTGTCCTCGATGACCATGCGGCTGGGCCACTGGCGCCCTTCGATGGTACGCACGTCGCTCATCGCCCAGACTTTCAGGAGCATTCCGGAGACCGCGTAGAGCTCTTGGCGCAGGGGGATATGGCTTTGTTGGTCCACCCAGACGATCCGCTTGGCGTAGGTCACGTCCGGGGTCTTGGCGATCAGGGTCATCTTCCAGCATTTGCGGCCATCCAGGACCTCTTCCCCATCCACGGTGCCGGAGTAGCGCTCCTTCCAAGAGGCGGCGTCCATCATGTCCTCGTAGGACATGTCCGAGCCCATCATACTCTGGCGCAGCATGTGGCCGGAGATCTTCTGGGTGCGTTCGACCGAGGGCATGTACATCCAGAGATCGTTGCCCATCCGCAGCATGCGGGTGCCTTTGTCGCGAGCGGGCTCCAGGTACTCCATGGCGGACTCGTTCTGGCCACGGGAGTAGGAGTGCATCTTGTAGGTCTTGGTACGATCCGCACGGACGACCATCATGGTCAGCGTGGCTTCCCGGGTGTCGAAGGTGAGATTTTTGTCGAGCAGCCCCAGGAGCTCATCCACGGACATGGCAAAGGCCAGCCGGGGCATCATCAGAAGAAAGGAGAAAATTAGATACCAGCGCATGTATTCCTCATCGACGTTGACGGATAGCTTCGATCGGTTCCACCGCGGTGGCCCGGATGGCAGGAATCAGGCTGCCGACAATAGCCATCACGAAGGCCAGGAGCATTCCATAGAACAGGTTGGCGATATCAAAACGTCCGTGGACGGTCGCATTGATGGGGATGGTGGCGGGCAGGCGATTGACACCCTCCCCCAAGTTCAGCCCGTAGATCTCCAAAAGAATGGCCCCGGTACCGCCGAGCAACGCACCCGCCAGACCACCGACCAGGGCAATTCCGATGGCCTCGGTCACAAAGAGACGAATGGTCTGGAGGCGGTTCATGCCCAGGGCCCGAAGCACGCCGATCTCGCCGGTACGCTCCAGGACACTCATCAGCATGGTGTTAAAGACCACCAACCCGGTCAAAAGCACAATCACCATGGCAAAAATTGCCGTGATCGGGCGGATAAGGCGGATCATCTCCGACCAGGGCTTGCGCTCTGACCATGCCTTGACCTCCAGTTCTTTCAGCTCGGGCAAAGAACGGAGCCGGGCGGCGATCTCCGCCGCGTCGTCGCGCTGGTCGGCGAAAATGATAATCTCCGTACTTCCTTCCGGGATATCTGCCATATACCTCGCTTTTTCAAGCGTCAGATAAGCCAGCATATTCTGGGGGCGACTGCCCATGTCCACCAGACCCACCACTTCGGCCTTGATGGGGGAGAGCGATCCGTCCTGAGTCTGGCCAATGAAGACCACCTCATCCCCTACCTTCAGCTTGGCTTCTTCCGCGAGGGCCGTACCCAGCATGGCCTCGTTGTCCTTCTCCAAGAAGCGGCCTGCAAGGATGTGCTGATCCAGATGGAGGATGTCCCGATAGTAGTCTAAGGGTGCCCCCTGGAGCAGCGAAAAGACGTCGCCGATCTCCCCGCCCACCGAGACCGTGGCTGGCAGCTGGAGGCGTGGCCAGACCCCACGAACCCCGTCTACCGTGCGAATCGCTTTCAAAAGTGGCTCGGTGTTCGGGAGGTTCTCCGAGATCGGAAAGAGCGTCTCTTTGTCGGCATAGCGAGGTTTTACCACCCGCACATGGCCCGCCATGGCGGAGGCCGAATCCAGGGCCCCCTCCAGGATTCCGTCTTGCCAGGCCATGCCCACATTCAGCAGCGCGGTGCCGATGGTGATCGCGGCCGCGGTGAGGAGGGACCGGCGCCAGGAGCGCATCGTATTCCGTACCGCCATCGAAAAGAGTACAGGCATCGCTCTACTCCGCGCGTACAGCATCCGCCGGGTTCAGGCGGGTGGCAAAGATCATGGGATAGATAGAAGCCAATTGTGCGATGAGCAGGGCGAAAAGCACCGAGCCGACGGTCATGTCCCAGGAGAAACGGGTGTAGATCTCAGAGCCCACCGCCATCTGGCCGGCGTTCTCCATCATGTCGTCGCTGAGCACAAAGCCGTTGGTCTGCCATCGAAGGACCAGCCCCGCTCCGAGAGCTGCTCCGATAAGAGCAGCGATCAAACCCATAATTAATCCTTCAAATAGAAACAGAGACGCGATGCCGACCCGATCCATCCCCAGGGCCCGGAGAGCCCCAATCTCCCGCACCCGCTCGAAGGCGCCCATGAGCACCGAGTTGGTGATGCCGGTCGCCGCGATTGCCATAATCACGAAAACCAGAAAGACAATGGCCCGCCGTCGAAAATTGTTTAACTCCAGAATGTCCGCACACTCTTCGCGCACCGTGTGCGCTGTCCAGCCCGGGGTATTCAGCGCAGCCAGCGCCTCCTCGGCGGTGCCCCGCTTCAGCTTGAGGGCCAGATGGGTGCGCAGTCCGCCAAGTACCAGCAGTTCTTCCGCCAGGGGCATGGGCAGCCAGACTGCCGTACCGTCCACCCAGGAGTTGTCGGTCGTCACCAAACCGGAAACACGGTAGGTCAGCGCATTCATGGCCCCCGCCTGGGTCCGCGCCTCCAAAATCACCGAATCCCCAGTATGAACACCGAGAACCCGCGCCAGCCGGGAACCCACCACCGCCTCCAATGCGCCTGCCGCAGGCCACCCGCCCTCCATCCGCCAGAATTCCCGCGGAAAAACCTTAGGATCCAGGTCGGGATCGTAGGCTATCCCCGTCACCCGGGTGGAATCTGCGCCCGCTACCAGACGCCCCTGAAAGAACACACGAGGCGCCACCTCCGCGAGGGTCGCAGAAATGGGCGGCGGAGCGGTGGCCTTGTCCAGGGGATAAGAGGATCCATCGGTGGGAAAGTCCACAGGCCGAAGAATGACATCGCCAGTGACCGTGCGGGAAGAGGCACGGAGGACGTTCTCGTCCACCCCGTCGACCAGTCCCCACCCCAGGATCATCAGCGCCACCCCTGCCACCACAGCGACGGAGGTGATCATGGTGCGTCCCGGGTTGCGCATCACATTTCGGAAGGAGAGCCGAAGAAGAAAGAACATTCTACTTCCCCTCTCCCACCGTGTCGCCCACCACCTCGCCGTCCCGGAGGCTCACGATCCGCCGCGCATGCGACATCACCATTGGATCGTGGGTGGAGAAGAGGAAGGTCACCCCATCTCGCCGGTTCATCTCCTTCATCAAATCCAGGATGGCCGCCCCATTCTTACTATCCAGGTTGGCTGTCGGCTCATCGGCGATGACCAGGGCCGGCCGCTTGACCAGGGCCCGTGCGATGGCCACCCGCTGCTGCTGCCCACCCGAGAGCTGGCTCGGCCGACGCCCGAGGTAGTCCGCAAGCCCCACATCGGAGAGCGCTTGTCGCACCCGCGACTCGGCATCTTGAAGCTGCCCCGCCAGACGCAGCGCCAGCTCGACATTTTCGTAGGCCGTAAGCACCGGTATCAGGTTGAAGCTTTGAAAGATGAAGCCGATCCGTCGCGCACGGACCTGACCCAGCGCAGCGTCGGCCAGGGATGCCACATCCTGGCCTTCCAAGAGCACTTTGCCAGAGGAAGGGCGATCCAGGCAGCCGATCAGGTTGAGCAGGGTGGACTTGCCCGAACCCGACGGCCCAGAGAAGACCGTAAATTCGCCGGATCCCACCGATACCGACACCCCGGAGAGCGCATGTACGGTGATGTCTCCCATCCGGTAGACCTTGCTGGCATTCTGCACCTCGCAGAGCTTCGGCGTTCCCTCAGACATCGGCGTACCTCAAAAGCTATAGCGCGCCCAGGCGAGCATGTTTGCATCAAAAAGAAGCGGGGAAAGGTCAGCAGTATTGGTGCCAACCCGCAGGGTGGTGACCGAGTCGGGGGGCCGGTATTCCCCCTCCTTCCCGTACGGAATTTGGGCTCCGGCATGGAGCGTCCAGCGGCTACCCACCAGAAGCGACGCATCCACCGAAGCAAAACCTGTTGCATCCTGCAGGTTTACAATCGTAACTCCCGAGAGTGCAAATTCTTCAGTGAAGCCCAGCCGCGCCGTGGCATGGACATAGTGGCGGCCCAGGCTACTGCGGGATTGAAGATCCTCTCCATCCGGTGTCAGCGAAAAGGAGCAGCCGCTGTAGGGAACTTCGCCCGCGAGGCTGCGCGAGGCCCAGGAGTAGTGATCGGGGTCTTCTCCGGTGCCATCGTAGCGATATTCCGCCGCAAAATAGAGCATGTTGAGGACGGGGAAGGAGTAGTCGATACCCGCCACCACTTCGACCGGAGCGGCCTCGTCATGGGTCTCATCGCGGCCGCCGTGCCAGCCGCCCTCCACCCACCAGCCCACCCCCAGGGTACCCCGCAGGTCCACCCCGGCAAAATAGCGCCCATCCGGCCGCCCCCAGGCGACGGCCGACCAGTCGGTGGCGAGTGCGCGCACGGTCCCGCGGACAGCGCCGGTGACCGGGATGTTCTCCCCCTTCGGCTTCTCCACATAGAACTCGGACAGATCATCATCCAAAGCCACCAGGGCGGTGATGGAGTGGGCCTTGATAGGAATCTCCGCCTTGATCGCGTTGACCCCCCGCCGCTCCCGCCACGGTTCGGTGGCCACCACCTCCGGGAAGGGGTCGGTGGGGTGGGTGACCAGCGATGAGCCCCAGGTAACCGCCTGCCGGCCGATGGAGATATCCACCGCCGGAAGCTGAAAATCAAGGTGCAGGCGCTCCACCGAAAGATAGCTGTCCGACGTTGCATATTTGGGCGGCGGATCGTAGACACAGCCGCCTTGATCCAGCACATCCTGGATGGGGCTATTGGCGATCAGGTCGGCCGCCACCGCGCTGTTGTCCCGCCCCTGCGCCAGGGCTCCCTCCACCGCCACATGCACTGCCAGCCGTTCCGCCGGGCGTGCATCCAGGGTCGGTCGGACCCGCTCCACCATCGTGAGTGGGAAGCCTTCGGACCCTATATATACGGAGCCTCGCAGCTCCGCGTAGCCCGCAAGCTCTACATCTGGGCTCATCGGCTCTCCTCCGGATCGGGAGGGATCTCCCGCCATCGCTCGTCGGGAAGATCCGCATGCAACGCATCCCAACGCTGGGAAATGCCGATCATCTCCTGGACCATAAAGCGGTGGAATTCCACGGCACCTTCCAGCAGGTTGCGAGCCGGCTCCCGTTCCGGTGGCACCGCAGCCAGCCCCTGATCAAGCAGCTGGCTCATCGAAGCAAATTGGGTGATGATGAAGCCAAAACGTCGCCGAAAGGCATCGGGACGAACCACAAACCAGGTACGCCGATCCCCCGGTTGGGTGCGCTGTTCGATCAACATCACCCCAATCAGCAGGCGCGTATTCGTGCTCACCGATGCCCGGCTGACCTCCAACACGGCCGAGATCTGCTCCAGATGCATCGGCACCCCGTTGACCAGGAGTAGACCCAAGATCCGTCCGGCGATCCTCGGAAAACCCACCTGCTCAAGGAACAACCCGAAATCTTCCACAAAACGTTGTTCGGCGGTCAACTCGCGCACGACCCTTCTCTCCCTGCCCCACCGCCTATTTCGTCCAGTTTGTTCAGTCAAGACTGAACAGACCAAAATCTCGCGGTGGGCCGTTGTATGCACCAATGGGGGCAACAGGCTATAATCGCGCCGGACCATTCTGGAGAACCTGATGCTCAGAGTCGCGTGCCGAACCGATCCCGGAAAGAAGCGGATCCACAACGAAGATGCCTTCCTCGCGCTGGCTGAAGATGGGCTCTTTGTGGTGGCCGATGGGGTGGGCGGTCGCGCCGCAGGCGAAGTGGCCAGTGCCCTGTGCATTGACGTTTTTCGGAGCGCCTCAGCGACACTTCGTGAACGTGCCCGTATCTACCTGGAAAATGCGACCCCGGCAGCCCGCAACACGGTGCTTGCGGCGATGGATGACGCCTGTCAGCTCGCCAGCAAGAAAGTGTACGAGACGGCCGAGTCGGAGGGCAAGTCGGGGATGACCACCACGGTGGTGGTAATTCTCCTCGCCGGAACCACAGCTTTTATCGCCCACGTTGGGGACTCCCGCGCCTATCTGGCCCGGATGGAAGAGCTGAAGCAGCTCACCGAAGATCACTCCATGGTGAACGAGCTGATCCGCGCGGGCAAAATGACCGCTGCAGAAGCCAAAACATCACGCCATCGGCATGTGATCACCCGCGCCATCGGTCTCTACCCCACGGTGCAGCCCTCCCTGGCTTCTGTGGATTTGATGCCGGGAGATCGCCTGGTTCTCTGCTCGGATGGCCTCTCCGACGTGGTCCGACCGGAGCGGGTCCAGGCCCTGACCTTGACCGGCGATCCGGAGACGGCGGCCGGTGCCTTGATCGACGCTGCGCTGGAAGCCGGCGGCCCCGACAATGTGACGGTGGTCCTGGTGGATCCCGAAGGTCGCACCGCCACGGACGAAGCGACATTGCGCGCCCGCGTGCTGGAACACCTCTTCCTCTTCGAGGACATGCCCTACGGCAACCGTCTCCAGGTATCGCGGATCCTGCGCGAACACTACTTTGCTCCTGGGGAATACCTCGTCGCCGAAGGCACTCCCGGCGACGCGATGTTTGTGATCCTGGACGGCGAGGTCATGGTGACCGCCAGCGGCGTCGAATTGGCCCGCCTCGGACCTGGCGAACACTTCGGCGAGCTGGCCCTGGCCGACCAGCTCCCGCGCTCAGCTTCGGTGGTGGCTGTCACCTTCGGCGGCGCGATCAGCATCACCGCCGAGGATCTGCAGGAGTTCTGCCAACGGGAGCCGGTCTTGGGTAACTCCCTGCTTTGGAAGCTCCTGAAGGTGCTGGGCAAACGCCTCCGCCAGACTAACGCGCGGGTGTCCACCACCAACGCGCTGCCATGACCGTAATCCGCTGTGCCATCAGCCCCGATGCCGACGATCTCTTCATGTTTCGCGGCATCACCGAAGGACTGGTGGACACCGAGGGCTTGGATTTCCGCGTAGAAACAGCGGATACCGATGCCTTGAACCGCATGGCTTCAGGCGACGGAGCCGACGTTAATGCCATTTCCATCGCCTGGTATCCAAGGGTTGCCGCCCACTATCAGCTCTTCGATCATGGTGGCTCAGTGGGCCGGGGCTATGGACCCGCCCTGGTCGCGGCGAAAAAGCTGGAGAAGCTGGAGGGCCTTCGCATCGGTGTGCCTGGCCTGACCACCACCGCACACCTCGTCATGAAGCAGGTGTGTACTTTTACACCGGTGGTGATCCCCATCCAGCCGCATGCACGGGTGTTTGAGGCGCTCCGAAGTGGGGAAGTGGATGCCGCCGTCGTGATCCACGAGGGGCGCCTGACCTGGGCGCAGGAGGGCTTTGAGCTGCTCTTGGACCTGGGCCAGTGGTGGAACGCACACACCGGCCTGCCGTTGCCTCTGGGCGGCAATGTGGTGCGGCGCTCTCTGGGCGCATCGACCATTGCCCAGGTAGATCGTATTGTTCACCGCAGTATCGCCCATGGGCTGGCCCATCGTGACGAGGCCATCCGTTGGCTTCTGGCGCGCGGGGGGGCATTGTCCACCTTTGAGCAGGTGGATCGCTACCTTCAGATGTATGCCAACGCCGATACCCTGAGCTACGGCACGGACGGACGGGCAGCCATTCGGCAGTTGGTGCAGCTCTCTGGCCACCCCGCCGCGGTGGACTTCGTCGGTGGCCACGACTGACGAAACCGTCGACGAAGGGTGTCGAAATTTCGACACTTTTTTCGTCAGTCGAACAGGCCAACGCCGATTAATTCCTGGCACGGTTCTTGCTTCTCTCCAGTGCGCAATCTGGAGCCATCATGAACCGCCTCGTCTTTCTCTCCCTTTCTCTTTCTCTTCTCGCTTGCGCCGGCACCGGCAGCTCCGACACCGGCTTCGACAGCCTGCTCGACAGCGGCCTGGACAGCACTACAGAGAGTGGCCTCCCCCAGGACAGCGCGTCCACGGAAAGTGGCTCCGTTGACTCTCCCACCGACAGCGAGGAGGACACCGAAGATCCTCCTCCTCCCGTACATTTCTGGGAGCTGACCGACCCCTGCCCCAACGCCGGCTACCCCTACGCCATGCTCTTTGAAAGCAGCCAGGAGGGCTGGGTGGGCTGTGGGGACGGACAGGGACTCTGGCGCACCGAAAATGCCGGGGAAAGCTTTGTCGAGGGCCACCCCAACACCTGGACTGGAGAACTGTACGTCACCGATCTGGCCCTGGATCCCGACGGCAGCCTATTGGTCTGTGGTCGGGACTACGGAAATGACAGCCTGCTCTCCCGCTTCCGGAACGGAGAATGGGAGGACCTGCTCCACTATGGCAACAACAACCAGGACTCCTCCGCCGCCCAGCTCTCGAATTGTGGCGTTGTCGCCGCCGCCGGAGATGGCAGCATGGTGGTGGCCAGCCTGACCGCCGGCGACATCAGCACCAGCACCGACGACGGCCGGACCTGGACCAAGGAAGCGCGCTACTGGGAGGATGCCAACCTCGATGCCGGTGGTTATTCCTACTACTACATCCTCAACCTGGTTGCCGTCGGTGGAAACTACTACGGCGCCGGTTCCGACATCAGCAGCCCGCCCGTCTTCTTCGGCCCCTCCCAACATGCCGGTGGAAGCTGGAGTAACTTCCACGCGCACACCATCGACAGCCGCGCCCAGGGTGAAATCTGGGCGCTGGCCACCCCCGACGACGGGCAGACCTGGCTGGCCGGGGGGCGCGATCAGCGCTACTCCTCAGTGGCCTCCGGCTTCCTGTACCGCAGCGAGGACGGGGGAGAGAGCTGGATCAAGCTGACGATGGGTGGTGACCTGGATGTTGTCCACGACCTTGCTTTTGCGACGGATGGTCGGCATGGCATCGCTGTTGGCCACCGCTATCCTACCTCTCATGGCGGCTTTATCCTGCTTACCGAGGATGGCGGGCAGAACTGGACCGAGCGGATGGAGGAGGTGCCCCCCCTCTATGTGGCCTCCATCGTCGGCACCGACTTTTGGGTAGCCGGAGAAAACTATCTTGGTCGTGGGGAGTTCTAAGTTTCCCTTGACGGACGGGGGATGAATCGGTCTCCCGTACCCCAGGATCGACATCCGCCCCCTTGTGCCCCCGCAGGGGCCGCGATAAATGAATGAGGATTCATTCAGGAGCAGTGGATGGGCATCTCCAAGGTGGCTGTGCTCGGTGCAGGTGTGATGGGCCAGGGAATTGCGGCACATCTCGCCAACGCCGGTGTACCCAGCCTTCTCTTCGACATTCCTCCCAAGGGTGGTGGTGACCCTCGGACCGTGGCCAAGGCCGGCATCGCGAACCTCGCGAAGCTCAAGCCTGCCCCCCTCTATCGGGCCGCGGACGCCGCCCTCATCACTCCCTGCGAGTATGAGGCCGACGCCGACCGCCTGAAAGAGGCAGACCTGATCATCGAGGCGGTCGCCGAAGTGCTGACCATCAAGAACCGGGTCTATGACTGGGTGGAGAAGAACCGGAAGCCAGGAAGTATCGTGGCTTCCAACACTTCCGGCATCCCACTGAAGGTGCTCTCGGCAGGCCGTTCCGAGGACTTCAACGCCCACTTCCTCATCACCCACTTCTTCAACCCCGTGCGCTACATGCGCCTGTTGGAGCTGGTGCCCGGTGTGACCACCAAGAAGGAGGTCTACGAGGAGGCGGCGAAGTTCGGCGAGGCGATTCTGGGCAAGGGCATCGTCCATGCCAAGGATACTCCTGCCTTTATCGCCAACCGCATCGGCACCTACGGGATCCTCTCCGTCCTGAAGCATATGCAGGCGGGCGGCTTCACTGTGGAGCAGGTGGACGGTATCTGGGGCAAGCCCATGGGCCGCCCGGGCTCCGCCGTGTTCCGCACTGCGGACCTTGTGGGTCTGGACACCCTGGCACACGTCATCCAGGGTCTCTATGACAACTGCCCCACCGATCCTCAGCGCGACCTTTTCCAGCTTCCTTCCTACCTGAAGGCGCTGATCGAGCGCGGCAGCCTGGGCGAGAAGTCCGGCGCGGGTTTTTATAAGAAAGGGAAGAAGGCCGACGGTTCTACGGAGATCCTGGTCCTGGACCTGGAGACCATGGAGTACCGTTCGCAGGCCAAGGTGCGCTACGCATCTCTGGGTGCGGCGCGCAGCGCGGAAAACACCGGCGAAGCAGTCAAAATCATCGTCAATGGCGATGACGCGGCCGCCCATTTCGCCTGGAATGTAACCGCCGATACACTGCTCTACGCAGCGTCCCTGGTGGGCGAGATTGCCGACGATGTGGTGAACATCGACCGGGGTATGCGCTGGGGATTTGCCTGGGAGCAGGGGCCTTTTGAGAGCTGGGACGCACTCGGTGTTCCCGAGACGGTGGCGCGGATGAAGGCCGAAGGCCGCACGATCCCCGCCTGGATCGAGGAGATGCTGGCTTCCGGTAGGACTTCTTTCTACGCACGTGTAGAAGGCGACTCCACCTACTGGGGTGGACTGGTCAAGCCCGTGCCCGACTCCGCCGAGCACCTGATGCTGGCGGATGTGCGTGCCCACGGGGGCGAGGTGGATGGCAATCCCTCCGCTTCTCTGCTGGATCTGGGCGATGGCGTGCTCTGTCTGGAGTTCCACTCCAAGATGAACGCGCTGGACGATCTGGTCTTCGACATGTACGAGAAGGGCCTGGATCAACTGGACTCCGGCCGCTACGACGCGCTGGTGGTCGGAAACCAGGGTGGACCTGCCTTCTGCGCAGGCGCCAACCTGATGATGATCCTGATGGGCGCGATGCAAGAGGAGTGGGGCCAGCTGGAGGCCGTCGTCAAGCGGATGCAGGATCTGCTGATGCGGGCCAAATACAACAGCCGTCCGGTGGTGACCGCTCCCTGGGGACTTACCCTGGGTGGCGGCGTCGAAGTCACCATGCACTCTGCGGCAACGCAGGGCGCAGGCGAGCTGTACGCCGGGCTGGTGGAAGTGGGCGTGGGCCTGATCCCTGCGGGTGGCGGTTGTAAGGAAATGTTGGCCCGCTTCCTGGGGGATATTCCTCCCGGTGTGGCCTACGATCCCAACCCCTTCGTGCAGAAGGTCTTTGAGTACCTGGGCACCGCCAAAGTGGCAACTTCCGGCGAAGAAGCCCGCGATCAGGCGTTCCTTCGCGCCTCAGACCGCATCACCGTCGATCCGGATCGCCTCATCTACGACGCGAAGATGTTGGCCCTGGGTCTGGCCGAAGGTGGCTACCGCGCCCCGCGGAAGCGCAGCTTCAAGCTGCCTGGAGCGCAGGGACGTGCAGCGATTGAGCTCTACCTGTACCAGATGCAGATGGGCGGCTTCATCTCTGAACACGACGCGGTGGTCGGCAAAAAGCTGGCCTGGATCCTCACCGGTGGCGAGTGCAGCTCTGGCGCCGTCCGCACCGAGCAGGACATCCTGGATCTCGAGCGGGAGGCTTTCCTGTCCCTGCTCGGCACTGAAAAGACCAAGGCCCGTATCCAGCACATGCTGGAGAAAGGCAAGCCTCTGAGGAACTGATCGCCATGCTCCACGGAAATTCCAAGCGTGAAGTTGTCGTATGCGCTGCGGTCCGTTCCGCAGTTGGAAAGAGTGGGCGCGGCAGCCTGAGGGACACCCGTCCCGATGAGCTGCTGGGTCAGATCCTGAAGGGGGCACTCGCCCGTCTTCCGGGCCTGGATCCTGCACTTCTGGACGACGTGGTGGTAGGAACCGCCATGCCCGAGGCCGAGCAGGGGATGAACGTCGCCCGTATCGGCTCTTTCCTGGCGGGGATCCCCGACTCTGTGCCCGCGATCACCATCAACCGCTTCTGCTCCTCGGGCCTCCAGGCCCTGGCGCAGGGTGCCTCGGCCATCCACGCGGGCTGGCAGGAGATCGTCCTGGCCGGTGGTGTGGAGAGCATGAGCCAGGTGGCGATGGGCGGCCAGAAGCCGGCGCCGCACCCCGGTCTGATGGCCACCCGTCCCGAAGCCTACACCCCCATGGGAATCACCGCCGAGATCGTCGCGGATCGCTTCGGCGTCACCCGCGCTGCTCAGGATGCGCTGGCCTTCGCCTCTCACCAGAAGGCGGTGGCAGCTATCTCCTCGGGCCGCTTTGCCGACGAGATTGTGCCGGTTTCTACGCGGGTTTCTGTAGATGGTGTCTGGAAGGACATCACCTTCGCCGTGGATGAAGGCCCCCGCGCCGACACTACGCTGGAGGCCCTTGGCAAGCTGCGCCCCGCCTTCAAGCAGGGTGGCAGTGTAACCGCTGGGAATTCCTCGCAGACCAGCGATGGCGCGGCAGCCGTGGTGATCGCCTCGCGCGAAGCGGCCGAGAAGTACGGCCTGCCAATCCTCGGCGTTCTCCGGTCCTATCAGGTGGCGGGGGTTCCTCCCGAGGTGATGGGTATCGGGCCGGTGGCGGCCATTCCCAAGGCGCTTGCGCACGCAGGCATCAGCATTGGCGACGTGGATCTCTTCGAGATCAACGAGGCTTTTGCGGCGCAGGCTGTCTATTGTGTGGACACCCTGGGCATCGATCGCAGCCGCCTGAATGTGAACGGCGGCGCCATTGCACTGGGCCATCCCCTTGGATGTACCGGCGCAAAGCTCACTGCCACGCTGCTGAGCGAGCTTGCGCGTCGCAATGGCCGCTACGGGGTGGTCAGCATGTGCATCGGCGGCGGCATGGGCGCCGCGGCGGTCTTCGAGCGGGTCTGAGCACATCAGAAAAGGGGGAGGAGCCACCGGCTCCTCCTTTCTTTTTCAACGATTGCTCTTGTATCCCCTCACGGACATTCTATGATGGTTCCATGAACCTCATGCTCCTCTTCGCCCTTGCATGTAAGGCTCCCGAACCCGCACCCACCGAGCTGGATCAGCTGGTGGGTTTTCTTTTTGAGCACATTCCCGACGAGGACCAGACCTCGCTGGCCGAAGGGGTGCACAACCTGGAGCCCTGGCTGGTGGATCGGGTGGACGAAACCCTGGAGGGCTATACCGTCCAGGACCTCTCAGAAGAGACCATCCTGGCCTTGGGTGACGGCGCTGTGGACAACACCGAACTATCGGGTTCAGCCGTCGGTTTTGTCTCTGAAAACGACGTGGAGGGCTGGGTTAACGCGCTGGTGCTGGCCGATCAGGTGGAGATCTATGGCGGCTCCTACGTGAGCTACGAACGGGACTGGAACGGCGACGAAGAAGCCTTCGCCGGACGCGAACAACCGACGATTGAAGCGGATGTACACGCGCTATCGGACTACACCCTCATCAAGATCGAGTCCCATTCCGGGAACCGCTGGACCTGGGTGGACACCGAGTGGGGCCCAGCCATCATCTACCGCGCCTGGCTGGAAGAGCCCTGCACCATCACCCCCGAGAATATCGTCAAGGTAGACCGGCAATATTACCTGAATGTCGTCATGCCCACACGCGACGGCATGCGCACCATGCAGGCCACCTGGGTGGTGGGCAAAGTGGTGGGCGCCAGCACCGATACCAACTTCGCCCTGCAGATGATGATCCAGAGTATGGCCAAGAACGCTGGGAAGATCGACGCCTGGGTCACCGAGAACCAGTAGTCCCATATCGATCCGTTCTGTAAAGTGGACTACCAGGAATAGCTGTAGTCCAGCTTACTGAGCAGCCATATCCGCACGGATCATGTCTGCAAGGTCGTCGTAGGTGTTGCCGACGACATTCCCGTCCTGGTCGGTGCGATAGCCAAAACCCGAGTACATCCCCAGCAATCGCCCGTCCGGCGCGATGACCGCCGAGGTGGGGTAGCCCGCACTTCCATCCTCAAAATAGGGCGGGAAAAGGGCATAGGCGAAGCCTTCATCGCCCAATACCGGCGAAGAAAGGCCATAGGTGTCCACCCACAGCTGGCGGGTGGCCAAATCTGCGGGGAGATTCACGGTGGAGAGACTGTCCGCCAACAGCGTGATCAGCTCCACCTCCAGCCCCTCCTCCTCGGCCTTGGCCTTGAAGGCCTCGGCTTCCGACGCCATCTGCTGGCAGGGACCGCAGTTTGTGGCTGCCATATCAACGATCAAGTAGCTTCCCCGGAAGTCCCACAGATCCACCTCCCCCGCACACTGGTCTTCCAGGCGTACATTGGGGAAGATCTCGCCCTCGGTCAGCACATAGGAGCTGTTGGGGCCCCCTGGGTTATTCCGGGGCCAGCCGCAGGAGCTTTGCTCCGTCAAGGGAACCGTTGGATCCACCGCGTAGGAACAGTCTTCTCGAAGAAAGAAGCCACCATTCAAGGTCAGCGTTACCTGCCCTCCCCCGTCAGAATCCGAGGTGGAGGAGGAGGTGAACTGGAACTCGGAGGCGTCCCCTTCGATGGCGGCCAGATCGCGAGGGCTGACATTTACGCTTCCACTGCGGAGCACGTGCAGCGCACCCTCAACTTCCATCAAACCCAGCACTTCCTGGCGGATCTGGGGAGCATCGTCGATCTGCAGGTAGCAGTCTTCATAGCCGACGATCATCTCGGCGGTGGCCTGCCCCAACCAGCTACAGTCCGGGCAAAGATAGTCCTGGTCAATCCTCTGGTTTCCGGAATACACGCGAGTGTAGGTGCAGTCGGTCTTGCCCGTGGCCTCTGCCGCAGCGTCAAAATCGGCGGTCCACACGATGCGACCCTGGATGTCTCCCACCAGGATCTGGCCTTCCTCTGCAGTTCCAGGCGTACATTCTCCAGTATCGACGACCGTGCTATCCGAAACGGAGTCCCGGATCTCCGAGTCCCCTCCCCCCTCCGAGTCTTCCACCGCCTGGGATTCCTTTCCCGAATCCTTCGCCCCCTCACCGCCAGCACAGGCAACAAGAATAATGAAAAACACTATTTCACCGTACAACATTCACGAAGGCCAGCGATCGTAGCCGCACCAATTCCGGGCACATCGTCCAGCGCATCACAGGTGGCAAAGGGACCGTGATCCTGGCGGTGGAGCAGAATAGCCCCCGCCTTGGACTCGCCGATTCCCGGGAGGTTCTGGAGCGAGGCGCTGTCGGCCGCGTTGATGTTGACCGGGCAACCCGCTGCGGGTGCTGCGGGCACCACAGCGGCCGTGGAGGTGCTTGCTCCCCCCTCCGGCGGCTTCTCTGCTCCATTTGCCGTTTTTCCGGGACCCACCGTCACCAGCGGTCGGAGATTGGCCATTGTTGCGTCGCCGATGCCGGGCACGTTGTCCAGCTCGTCCACCGACTTGAAGCCCCCGTGGTCCGTCCGGTACTGAATGATGGCGGCGGCTTTGGACGCACCGATCCCCGGCAGTCCCTCCAGCTCAGCACTGGTCGCGGCGTTGAGGTCGATCAACCCGGCCCAGGCAAGCAGCGGGCAAAAGGCAAGAAGGAGAACAAGCAAGCGACGCATCAGGGACTCCTTAGAGATCGAAGCTATCCGGTCCTTGTGGAAAACGCTTCTTGAGACGCTCCAGCACCGCTGCAGCTTCCCCGCTATCCGCAGTCTGCGAAATTTCCTGGGGAGGAAGTACACGGACCTCCAAACGATCCCCTTCCTTCAGCCCCGGCGGAAGAGCCAACAACGGAATGTTCACACAGATGCCACCAAACTCCACAACCGCCATCGGCCCTTCGATGCGATCCACCACCACCACTGCTCGGTCGGCTCCCATCCAAATCTCCTAGGGCAGGCAGCAGCCGCCCGGGCGTTTTCCCGCTTTGATCGCATCTTCCCGCTTGGTGTAACAGATCCGCTTGTCCGGAAGGATCCGCGCCCCCTGGCCGCAGTTTGCCTCGTGGAAGACTTCCGAATTCCCAGAGGAGAAATAGGGACAATCCCCAGCAGCAATACTTCCAGTGCTGGCGGTGGTCCCCGCCGCGGGCGCCACCCCGGGGATAGTCCCCGTCGTCACACGCACGCCGTTTCCGGTGCTCGTCAGCGTGATGGTGCCCTGCAGATCGGTGCGGTAGATCCGGGCGCCCATCGCCTGAAGTCGGCTCAGCGTGGTCGGTCCAGGGTGACCATAGGTATTGCCCTTCCCCACCGAAATCAACGCAATTTCCGGGCGAACGACGTCCAGAAAAGGCTGGATCGAAGAATATTCACTGCCGTGGTGCGCCACCTTCAACACATCGCATGCGCCGAGTCCCCGCGAGAGCAGCGCCCGCTCGGTGGGCTCCTCGGAATCACCCACAAAGAGAAAACAATCGTCCTTGTAGCTGAGTCGGGTGACAACCGAATTCGCATTCAGATCGGAGCGGGTGCCCGTCAGGGGGCTGCCCGTCGGGAAGAGAATCTCCAATTTTGCGCCCAGATCCAGGTTGATCACCGTTCCGGCCATGGCCGCCCTATAGGGGATCCCCTTGGCTTCGATGTCGGCCATCAGGCGACTATAGGTCTGCGTGTCGTGCGGCAGCCCGTTGTCCATGTAGAGCTTGATCGGGATCGCCCTGACAACTTCGTCCATCCCCCCGATATGATCGGCGTGCGGATGGGTCGCGATGGCCAGGTCGATCGTCTGGACGCCAAGCGCACGCAGCCTGTCGTCTACGTCCGCGACCCCCTCCGACGCATCGATGAGGATGGTCTTGGCGGGGGTACGAATCAGGATGGAGTCCCCCTGGCCCACATCCATCACGTCCACCCGCAGGTTATTGCCGGTCGGCGCTGACCATATCGTTGTCGCGCCCACCGCCGGGATCGCCTGAGCTACCGCGCTCGGAACGACCTCCGTCGAGCTGCCACAGGCGATGAGACTGAAGAGGAAAGCAAGCATCCCGCTAAGGTAGCGCGGCGAACCAAATCTCGCGAGTGGTATAGTCGTAGCAGGCGCTGAAGCGTTTGCCATCGACCTCGATGCTTTCGTTGTGGTAGCCGCGCGCAGATTCCGAGCCGGTCACCGTCTCGATCTTCCAGGCCGCCCCATCCTTCCGGGCCAGCTTCTGGTCGTTGTTCACGCCATCAAAGTACAGGATTCCCGGCGAAGAACCATCCACCCACAGGGCCGTGTCGGCGCCGGTGTAGGCGGCAGCATCCACCACCTCCACTTCAAAGCTGGATCCACTGCCGACGGCCAGCTTCAAGTGGCCCTGGGTGACATCCTGGTAGGCGATGTACACTTTCCCGCCAGAAACCACCACATCCGGCCATTGCCCCACGTCACCATCGTCGTCCACCGTCACGATGTTGAAGGATGTCCCATTCCCGACGGCAAGCCGCAGCGCCCCCCAAGCGCGGTCGTAATAGGCGATGTACTCTTTCCCGTCGTCTCCAATGGTAATCTTGGCATATTCGCCGGTGTTCCCAGGGATGGTCTCCAGGCCGGAGTCGGCAGGATCGTAGTCGCTACCCTCGTCCACGATGGCACCCTGGAATTTGTCCCCGGTCCACCGGGCGATCCGCAGGTCACCTCTACCCTTATCATAATGTACAGCTACGGGGTTGCCATCCTTATCGATGGCCAGCGAGGCCCAATAGCCCGCATCGGACTTGGCCCCACCACCCACGTCGGCCATGGCGGAACTCCAGCCTCCGTCGTCTTTGCGAGCATACTTAAGCGTGCCGTTTGTGGTGTCCTGGTACACGATCCAGGGCACGGCCTCGTTATCAAAGCTCATCGAGGCATAGCGGCCAGCATCACCAGGATTCAGACCATTTTCGTCGGGATAGCTGTCCACTTCTTCGGTAACCCAGGTCACACCAGAACCGGAAACCTTCCCCACAGCGTAGCCAAGCCCGTCGGAAGTGCGATCGTAGTAGGCGACCACAGGATTGCCCTTGCTGTCCGCCTTCATGGTGAGCCAGGAGCCAACGTCGTGGGGATCCGGGGGATCACTGACCACAGTGGGCTTCTCCTCCCCACTCCCGTCTTCGCAGCCCTTACAGCCCGTGGCTCCCACCCCTATTCCCAGCAACAGAAGTCCCACAGCAATACGCATACCCTTCTCCGAGGTAGCCGCCACGATAGCAGACCTTTGCCCTTCGCGCTACCGTGTCCGTTGAAGGCGCCTGCCTTTTCCCGCAGAAGAGCAGCACCTTGACAGCCCGACCTCGAAGAGCTAAATAGCGGATCCTTCGGCGGCATAGCCAAGTGGTCTAAGGCGACGGTTTGCAAAACCGTTATTTCGCCGGTTCAAATCCGGCTGCCGCCTCGCCCCTGTCAGCCCGCGTTTCTCTGGAAACGCGGGCTGTTTCATGTCTGGGTCCGCCTTCACGGGGATTTTCAGCTCTTTTGCATCCCCGCTACGCCCCGCAGAAAAACCGACGCGGCGCCCAAAATGTCGGTTGATCATTCCGCGGTCTGTGCCTATGGTCCGGAGCCGCCGCCACCCGGTTCCTTGAAGCCGGTTAGCGGGCGACAGGCGTTTTGAGGGCGGGTCCGCGCCGGAGGCTGAATGCTTGAAGATAAAGTTCTGGAGCTTGCCCTATATTTTGGGGCCGAGTGGGTGCTATGGCTGATCCTCGGGATGGGTGCTTTGACCGTCCTGATTGCCGTAGTGAAGCAGGTCTATTTCCTCCAGCAGAGCAGCCCCGAGGCCGCATTGCAGGCGGCGCTGCATCGCTTTCTGACCGGGGGGAGCCGCGCCGACCTTCAGGGCGCTCTCAGCTCGATGAAGGGCGTAGAAGCTCGGGTCTTGAGGGCGGGGCTGGAGGCGAATGCTGCGGATGCGATGGAGGATGCCATTACCGGTACCCTCTCCTTTGAGCGCTTGAAGCTGGAGTCGGGGCTGCTCTTCATCGGAACCGTGGCTTCGAACGCTCCTTTCGTGGGCTTGTTCGGGACCGTGCTCGGCATCATCAAGGCCTTCAACGATCTGGCCCAGAAGACCGACGAGAGTGCCAACGCCGTCATGGGCGGCATCTCCGAGGCGTTGGTGGCGACGGCGGTGGGCCTGTTGGTCGCGATCCCGGCGGTGGTGCTCTACAACGTCTTGACGCGTCAAGTGAAGACCAAGTTGGGGCGTGTGGAAAGTCTGGGATCGCTGATCATCAGCCGCGTTCGGGGGGGCGCTTAGAATGGCCGGGAAGCTGGGAGGCCAGGGTGAGGAGCCGGTCACGGATATCAACATCGTGCCCTTGGTGGACATCATCCTGGTGGTACTCATCATCTTCATGGTGACGGCGACCTACATCGTAAAACCAGCGATCAAGGTAAACCTTCCTGATGCCGCCACCGGCGAGCCTACCGAGAATTCCTCGCTGGGAATCACCGTCGGCGCGAACGGGGACCTCGCCCTGAACGGGGACGCCATCACCGAACCCGCCCTTCGAGAGGCGGTGCGTGCGGCCAAAGCCGCGAACAAGGATGTGGTCTGCCTGATTGCAGGTGACAAAGACGCCCGCCATGGCGACGTGACCCACATCATGGACATGGTCAAGCAGGAGGGGGTGGTGAAATTCGCGATCAACATTGACCCTCTGCCGACGGCCACTCCTTGAGTCTCTCGCCTTTTACGCCGGAACCGGCCGCACAGCGCTACCTGCGCTGGGGCTCAGGTGCGGGGGCGTTGGCACTGCTGGCGCTGGTGCTTCTGGGACTGGCCAGCCAGCCCTTGGTGCGGAAAAAGACCGAACAATGGGTGGAAGTGGTGGTACAAAAAACCCAGCCGCCACCTCCCCCGGAGCCACCCAAGGTGGAGCCTCCCAAGCCGGAGCCTCCCAAGCCGAAGCCCAAGCAGGTGAAGTTCGAAGACATCGCCGAAAAGCCTCTGCCAAACCAGCCTCCTCCCCCTCCTGACACGCCGCCAAAAACGGTGCGCCGGGTACAGGGGCTATCGGCCAGCTCCTTCGCACCCGGCGGTACCACCGGACTGACGGTGAATGCCGGAAACAGCCTGGGTGTTCCGGCTTCCAAGGACAAAATGGAGCTGGCAGATGCGACGGGTCCATTGGTAGCTCGCGCATATACCGCCGTTGGAAAGCTGCCAAAACTGATCAGCGCGCCGCCGATGGAGGTGCCTGACGAAGCCCGTGCGGCCAGTATCGAAGGCACCATCACTGTCCGCCTGGACCTGGACGAAAAAGGCCGCGTGACCAGCGTGAAGGTAGTACGGGGGCTGGGTTATGGCACTGATGAAGCCTGCATCACCGCCTGGAAGGGCTCCCGCTGGAAGCCGGGCGAGCAGGATGGCGTCCCCGTCCCCGTTCAGGCGGTGCCGGAGAGCTGCAAGGTGATCCTCACTCAGTAAGTTCCCGCTCAGCGTTTCGGCCCACAGGATGATCAGAACGGCACCATGATCCTACTCCTTCTCTCCCTCCAGGGGGCCTTCGCCCAGCAGCCTCCGCCTCCGCCCCCCGCCGAGGAGGAGCCGCCGCCACTTCTGAAAGATCCGGTCCTTCTTGAATTTGTGCAGGCGCCCTACCCGCCCGCAGCTCAGGCCGAGGGGGTGCAGGGACTGGTGCTGCTCGCCATCGAGATCGACGAGACCGGGGCGGCGCGCAACGTCGAGGTGCTGCGAGCAGCCGGGTACGGTTTCGACGAAGCTGCCGTAGAGGCCGCAAAGCTTTTCCGCTTCTCCCCGGCTGAAGATGCCTCCGGGCCGGTGCCGGTTATCATCGAATTTGAGTACGGCTTTATCCTGGACAGCAGCAGCCGCACCGATGCGGTGCCCCAGGAAGTTGTGGAGGAAGCGCCTGTTGAACTGCCAGTAAATCTGGAGGGACAGCTGGTAGAGATGGGGACCCGCCGACCACTGGCGGACATAACCCTGCGCCTGGAGCCCTCCGGCCTGGAGACCATCACCGATGCTGAGGGGCGCTACCAATTGCGTGGCGTTCCAATCGGTGAGACAAAAATAAAGATTGTTCACCCAGGCTTTCAGCCAATGGAAGAGACGGTCACGCTGACGGAAGGTCAGGTGACCCAGGCTAAACTCTGGCTCCGCAACTTGTCCTACGGAAGTGCGGGCGTCGTCGGTGCGTACCAGCGCGAGAAGGTGGAAGTTACACAGCGAAGTATCTCTATCGAGGAGATCCGTCGTATACCTGGGACATTTGGCGATCCGGTGCGGGTGGTGCAGAGCCTGCCGGGTGCGGCACGCTCGCCTTTCGGGACTGGACTTTTGATTATCCGTGGTTCAAATCCGCAAGATAGTGGCGTCTATGTGGATGGCATCCGGATTCCCCTGATCTACCACCTGGGCGGTTTTGAGTCGGTGATCAACCCAGACCTTGTGGCGGGCGTGGACTACCTGCCTGGCGGCTTCGGGGTGCAATACGGACGCAGCACCGGCGGGGTTGTGGATGTTACCACCAAGGAAAAATTCCCGGATCGTCCCCATATTTCCTGGAGTACAGACATCCTGGACTCCGGTGGCACCTTTACGGCCAGCCTGGGCAAAAAGAAACAGCATGGCATCGGTGTAGCGGCCCGACGCTCCTACATCGACGCCCTTTTGCCGATCTTCACCGCCGATACTGGCTTTGTCGCGAAACCCCGCTGGTATGACTACCAGGCCAAGTATATCTATCAAGGCGACGCCCCCATCAAGTTTTCCGCGCTGGCGTTTGGTTTTGAGGATGTACTTTTTGCATCCACCCCCCCAGGGTTCTCTCAAGGCACCGACCAGGATGGCCAGGGGGACCTGGGAACGCGCTACTCCACCCACCGGATCCTGGTCAATCTGGAAGTTCCGATCACCGAGAGCTTGCACCTTCGGTTTACTCCATCCTTTGGAAACGACTACGGCGAGTTCAAGCTGGGGAATGCGTGGAAGGCTGCCAACAGCCAGTGGGTTGCCGAAGTTCGGGCCGAGCTGCCCTGGGAGCCATCCGAACACTTCCGCCTCGTGCCGGGAGTGGACTTCCTGGGCGGCTGGTCCGACTTCGAGATCATCCTGCCCTTTGATCCATCCTCTTTTGCCTCCACCGATCCCCTCGCCGAACGGGAGCCCTTCTCCGTGGCCGAAACCCAGACCGGCTGGGGACCGGATGCGTACGTGATGGCACAAATCCGTCCACTGAAAGATCCGGAAGCGCTCCTGATCTCTCCGGGCCTGCGCTTCAACTATCTCAACATTCCCGGAGAGCTACAGCAGTTCTCTTTCGACCCTCGCCTCAGCTTCCGCTGGGCCATCCGCGAGCAGAGCCGGCTCAAGGGCTCGCTGGGGCTCTACAGCCAGCCACCCCAGCCCTTCCAGGCCTTCCGCCCCGACGACGAAATGGTGGAGTTGAAGCCGGAGAAATCTCTGTCCGCGACCCTCGGATTCGAGCAGGACTTTGGTCAGGTGATCCACGCCGACGTGGAGTTCTTCTACAAGCACATGTACGACCTGATCGTGGGAAATCCGAACTTCCAAAGCCTGGATACCCAGTTTTTTGTCAACAGCGGCGTCGGGCGCGCCTACGGGATGGAAGTGCTGCTCCGGCATGACCCCGTTGGTCCACTTTTCGGCTGGATCAGCTACACTCTTTCGCGATCCGAACGAAAAGACGATCCCGATGATGATCGCTACTACCTCTTCGACTACGACCAGACCCACATCCTCTCGGCGGTTGCCGGCTACAAGCTACCCTTCGATTTTGAAATCTCCGCCAAAGCTCAATATGTGACCGGAAACCCCACCACCACCTACGGTCTGGGGGTATATGACGTGGATCTGGACACGTATAATGCCTTCTCTACCAGCGAGTACAACGATCGGCGCCTTCCCGCCTACGGTACCGTGTCGCTGCGTCTCGACAAGCTGTTTACATTCAAGACCTGGCAACTGGACCTTTACTTGGATGTACTCAACGTGATCCGTGGGAAGAACCCGGAGTTCGAGATCTACAATTACGACTACACCGAGTCGGACTACGTGCGGGGACTCCCCACGATTCCCGGCCCTGGCTTCGAGATCAAGGCGGACTTCTGATGTTGTTGTTCCTACTTGCTTGCTCCCGAATCGAAGTCTCCGAGTCCTGGCAGATCGACCGTCTGCGTATTCTGGCCATCGCCGCCGAACCGGCTGAGCCCCGGCCTGGCGACACCGTGCGCTTCCGCTCGCTGGTCCTCTCCCCCAACCGTCCTGTGGAATGTGTCGCCTGGGTCGGCTGTTCTGCGGAGGAGGGCTTCGGCTGTGGCCTGGAAGGTCTCTCCGGCGATAGCGGCGCCGGCGCACTTGCCAGCAGCTTTCTTGGGATTGAGCCCTTCAGTCCACCCGTCTGGCAGGTACCCCTGGACTTTTTGGATGGCCTCCCCGAAGCGGACCGCGAAGAGGGTGTCCCCGGCATCATCACCACCATTGCCATCACGGACTGCAGTGCTCTCCAGGACGCAAGTGCGGAAACTGCAAACGAGCTGCTGAGCGGGGACATCGACAGCTCAGAGATCGGCTTCAAGCGGGTGCCGGTGAGCCTGGCCACCACCCCCAACCACAACCCCACGGTGGTGGGAATTACCGTGGATGGAATCGAAGTAGCCTCCGGCGTGCGTGTGGAGCTGGATCGCAAGCAGACCTACAGCATGACGGTCGCATTGGCCGATGATGCTGTGGAAAGCTACAAATATCGCAACGGGGACGGAGAGGTCGAAGATCGGGAAGAGGAGCCATACTTCTCCTGGTACAGCCAGGAAGGTTCTTTCAGCCAAACGAATAGCCTCTGGGACGTCGTGACGGTGGAGTACACCACACCCGAGCTGCCCGTCCATCTGGAGCAGTCGTTGTGGGTGGTTGCGCGGGACCGGCGCGGGGGCATGGGCTGGGCAGAGCTGCCCATCCGGATCCGCTAGGCGCCGATGGGGGCTTGGGCTGGAGATTCTTTACGAGTCTTAGACGAGCCACTTTCCTCCCTGCAAAGGCCCGGAATTCCCACAACCAGCCTCGTATTCCATTGACAAGATCTTCCAAAGACCCGATCCTTTGCCGCCATTGGGAGCACGATATCCACGAGACTCTTGCGCCGCGTCGGACAACGAAAACCTTGCCTCACCGGGGCTGGTCGAATTGCCGTGCATGGGCAGGATTCCGTGATATGGTGCGCCGCCTTGAGGACCCCCCACGCTTCCCCCTGCCCTGTTTTACGGGGCGACCGGAGAACATCGAATGATGCCGCAGGCAACCAGCCCAAAGGAAAAATCTCTTCCCATCTGGATGTCGATGCTCGCCATCCTGTGGGTGGGCGTGATGGGACTCTGGTCTCCCAACGCAGCAGCCGCCGATGATGCGGACTTCCCGGCGGCGCAAGCCCTCGCGGAACGGCAAGGGAAACCTGCAACAATCCCGCTGATTCAGAACCGCTTCTTCCTAAAAAAGAATCGCTTCGAGTTCGGTCCGGCCTTCGGCTACGTGCCGAACAATGCGTTTGTGGTAAATCCGTCCGGCGGGTTGATCCTCGCCTACCACTTCTCGGAAACCTTCGCCGCCGAAGCGGATTTTCTCTACGGGATCGATGGGGGTTACAAAAACCTTACCATCCGTCTGGTGCAGATTGCTGCCGATTCGGGGAACCAGAACTTCCAGCAGCCGGCCGACCGGATCGCTCTGGGCGCCATCTTCTCGGCCCGCTGGGCTCCCATCTACGGGAAGATCAACCTTATCGGCGAAGGCGTTCTGAACTTCGACTTTTACGGCACCGCAGGTCTGGGCATGGCGGTCGTAAACACGAAATACTACGTGTCGTCTACCAACCCTGATCTACCGGTAGAAACCGTCGATGAAGGTGTGAGCCGCGGGAATTTCTGCCTCAACCTTGGGGTAGGCTTCAACTTCTTCCTGACCCAGTTCATCGCGCTGAAGTTGGACGCACGCACCACCCCCTACTGGGGTCCGGGGCCCGACTACGGTGGGGACACCCCGCCGGAAAGCCGCCTCTACGCGCCCTTTGTCACCTCCGCAGGCTTGGCCATCTTCGTGCCGAAGATGAAGTCTCGCCTCTTCAACTTCTAGGCCAGGATCGCCCATGTTCTCGACGCTTCTGACCCTCGCGGGTATGTTTGTCGCCCCGGCAATGGCCGAGGAACCCGCCCCGATCATCGCCCCCAACTACCTCCAAACCCCCTACTACTTTGAGGGTCTGGACGGCATCGTCCAGGACGACGAGGAGCCCGAGGATTCCGTCCGTTCGGAACAGGAAGCGGTACGCCGCGGTTCGGACAAGAAGGATGAGTCGGACGGTAGCTCCCGCCGTCGGGTGATTATGACCATCCAGAAGAAAAACTTCTTGAAGGTCGGCCGTGTGGAGATCGGCCCCACCGTTGGCGCGGTGGTCAACGATCCCTTCCTCAACCGCTTCATCATCGGGGCGATTGTTGATTACCACTTTACCGAAGTATTCGGTGTGGAACTGCAGCTCGCTTACGCGCCGATCTTCGGCACCGGCGGCGAGAACGATCCGGACTGGAAGCAGCTCTCCAAGACCCTCCGGGAAGAAAACTCGGTGGCGCCGGACATCTCGAAGCTGACCTTCAACAGCAGCCTCTCGCTGATGTTCTCCCCGATCTACGGGAAGGCGGCCATCTTCCGCACCATCCTTATCTTCGACATCTTCGGCAACTTTGGCGCCGGTATCGTCCAGACCTCGGACGATCTGGTCGCCTTGGGCGCCAGCGAGGATGACGACGAAGCCGTCGCAACGCAGAACCAGTGGCACCCCACCACCATCATCGGTGCGGGTATTCGTGTCGCCTTCAATCGCACCGTGGCGGTACGCCTGGAAGGCAAGTCGATGACCTACGTCGAGGTCATCAACTCCTCTACTCTGGAAATGAAGAACAACTTCATCGCCCAGGGCAGCGTGACCTTCTTCTTCCCCAACCTTCCCCGATAGTCGGAGCGGACCATGAAGCGCATGCTCATTGCAGCCCCGGTGACCAGCCTCGCCTTGTTGTGGTCGGGAAGTGCCTACGCACTGTCCTGCTCCGAAATTATGAACATGGTGAACGTGAACGTCCCCGCCTCCATCGTGGTGCAGACCATCGACGAGAGTGGCGAGGAATTCAGCTCTGACGACCTCCGCTGCCTCACCAACGAGGGCGCACCCTCTGAAGTGATCGCGGCCGTGAAGGCGCGGATGCAGGCTACCTCCGCCCCCAAAGAAGAACCCGTGGTGCCTGCCGAAAATACCCGGGCACGCGGCGGCGGGAATTCCAGCTTCGAAGATGACGAAGCTGTGGGTGACACCAAGGGCAAGGGTGGCTCTTCCCTTCGCGACCTACCTGAGGAAGGTGGAGAAGAGGACAAGGGTCGCGACCCCGAGAAGCTGGACGACGCGATCACCGCGTACAACGCGAAGAAGCCGCTGACCGCCAGCCTGATCCTCTTCAAGCTGTACCAGGACAAGACTTACCCGGATAAAGAGAGCAAGATCCTCTACTATCTGGCACAGTCCCTCTTCCAGCTGCAGATGTACCATGCCTCCCAGTACTTCTACATCGAAGTGCTGAAGAAGGGCACGGCGAACCCCTACTTCAAGTATGCCCTGCCTAAGCTGGTCACCATCGCCCGCTACACCGGCGACGAATCTGACCTGATGCGTATCGTGGCCAAGATTCCTCCTGAGGAATACCCCCGCTCCGCCAAGAACCAGCTCTACTACCTGCTGGGTCTGAAGTACTACCAGGACGAAAAGCTCGCCGAGGCCCGCAATTACTTCGAGCAGGTGTCCGAGCGCGATCCGCTCTATACCCGCGCGCAGTACCTGGAAGGGGTCATCTTCAACAAGCAGGGCAAGCTCAAGAGCGCCGTCCGCTCCTTCACGCAGGTGGCGCGGACCCGTGGCGAGGCAGTCACCCAGCAGGAGCTGGAGCAGCTCAATGGACTCCGCGACCTGTCGCTGATGAATATCGCCCGTATCTACTACGGAATTGAGCAGTTCGACAACTCGAACACCTACTACGGCTACATTCCGCGCGACAGCGTCTACTGGCCGGAAGCCCAGTTTGAAGGCGCATGGTCCAACTTCATGCGGAACGACCTCAACCTGTCGCTGGGCCAGCTTCTGACCATCCAGAGCCCCTACTTCGCGAATAACGAGTTCATTCCCGAAGCGCCGATCCTGAAGGCGCTGACCTTCTTCACCCTCTGTCAGTACGACGACATCACCCGCGTTCTGAAGGGTTTTGAGAGCGACTACAAGCCCGTACATGAAGAGATGAAGGAATTCCTGAAGCAATATGCGACGGAGGAAGGCCGGAAGCTCGCGGATCAAGCCTACGATCGCTACTTCGGTAGCAATCCGGCGCCCACGAAAATCCCCAAATCCCTTTTTGTGCGCCTGCTTCGCAACCAGGAGTTGTCCGGTTTGGTGGCCCACCTCAACCAGCTGGAAGTGGAAGAGGCGCTGATCGCCGAGCAGAAGACCCAGTGGAAAGATGAAGTTGGTAATCAGCTCCTGAAGATAATTGCGGAAGATCGCGAGCGCCTCAAGCAGCGCGCGGGCCGCGTGATGTTGGGCGAGATGGCCAACGTCACCAACTATCTGGGTGAGCTGTTGACCCAGGCAGAAATCATCAAGTTCGAAGTTGCCGATGCCAACCGTGCCAAGCTCACTGAGCTGGCGCAGGGTGTGAAGCTTGAGGCGACGGGAGACGAGACGATCGACTTCGCGGTATCCCGCGACAAGATCTTCTGGCCCTTCAACGGTGAGTTCTGGCAGGATGAGCTGGGCTACTACCGTTTCACGGAAAAATCGAACTGCAAGTCCAATTGATCGCTACCGGTGGAAACCCGCACATTACGGGTACAACCAGGGAGATTTGAGATGAAGCGCGTGATTGGGACCCCCGCGGCGTTGCTGCTGGGTCTGACGATGGGGCTGCCGAAGCTGGTGGATGTGCTGGTGCCAACGGCACAGGCGCAAGAGCGTGGAGAGCGTCGGGTCCTGCGGGCGGACGACGTCGGCTCCCAGGAGGCCCAATCCGAGGAGCTGATGCGGCAGGCCGAGGAGGCCCGTATGGAGTCGATCCGCCGCCTGAAGGAGCTGATCTCCACCACGAACCCCAGCGGCGACACCAAAGCGGAAATGTTGCTGCGTCTGGCCGACCTCTACTTCGAGCAGGGGCGCATGCTCTACCTGCGGGAGATGGGCGAACACCAGAAGAAGGTGGACGAGTGCTTCAACACTCCCAAGTGTGATGTCTCCTCGATCCAGCCCAACAACACCTCCAGCCGGGAGTGGCAGGACAAGAGTATCAAGCTGTACAAGCAGATCCTCCAGGCCTACCCCCAATACACCCGCGCAGACGATGCTACCTTTTACCTGGGTCAGGCGCTGAGCGACACCGGCGCCGCCGACGAAGCGAACAAGTATTTCGGCGATCTGGTCCGCAACTATCCAGAGTCGCGGCACGTTCCCGACGCCTACGTGCTCATCGGCGAATACTGGTTTGACAAGAACGAAGCCTTCAAAGCGCTGCAGGCCTACCAGCGCGCCGCCGCTTACAAGGAATCAGACAAGTACGCCTTCGCCATGTACAAGCTGGCCTGGTGCTACTACAACGTAAGCGAGTATACCAAAGCCATCGATACCATGAAGGCGGTGGTCACCTTCTCCTCGACCACCACCACCACGGGTACCGACCAGAAAGCCGCTATCCAGCTGATGGACGAAGCGCTCAAGGATCTGGTCCGCTTCTACGCCGACGCGGGTGACCTGGATGAAGCCATCCAGTACTTCAACAAGCTCGGCAAGAAAGATCTGATCCGGGACGTCATCAAGCGTCTGGCCAGCACCTACATGGAGCAGGGCAAGTTCGACTCCGCGATCACCACCTACCGCCGCTTGATCGCCGAAGATCCTCAGGGCGCCTACGCACCCGAGTATCAGAACGAGATCGTCCAGGCCTGGACCAAGATCGGCAACAAGCAGGAAACGATTAACGCGATCGACACCCTGCGGAAGAACTACGGGAAGAGCTCTGCCTGGGCCAAGGCCAACGCCACCAACCAGGACGCCATCAAGCAGGCCTCCGAGTACATCGAGAAAAACCTCCGGACGGTGGCACTCAACTACCTGACCGAGGCGAAGAAACTGAAGACGGGATCTTCGGCCACCCAGGCCTACACCCTCGCGGAGCAGGCCTTCCGGGTGTACCTGGATGAGTTCCCCGAGTCCAAGGAAATCTACGCCATGCGCAACTCCTTCGCGGAGCTGCTCTACACGGTGAAGAAGTTCGACGAAGCCTACGAACAGTACATGAAGGTGGTCCAGATCGACCCCAAGGGCCAGTACTCTCGCTTCTGCGCCCGCTCGGCCATCTTTGCGGCCGACGAAGTGATCAAAAAGGTTGGCAAACCCGCCGGCAGCTCCGGTCCGGGTGCCAAGAAGACCGATGCAGTGCCTCTCTCCGAGTGGGAAGGCAAGCTGCTCGCCGCGCTCGACCAGTTCATCAAGTACTTCCCCGAAGATAAGGAAGTACAAACGGCCATCTATCGCGCTGGCTACATCTACTATGACCACAACATGTTCAAGGAGATGTCCGACCGCTTCCAGATCGTCATCAAGATGGAGCCGGGCAGCAAGAAGGCGATGGAGGCCGCAAACCTCATCCTCGACTCCTTCAACCTGGTCGAAGACTGGCCGAACCTGAAGCAGGCATCCAAGGGCTTCTACGACCAGCAGGGTCTGGGCGATGCGGACTTCAAGAAGGAAGTCTACAAGATCTACGAGAATGCCTCGTTGAAGCTGATCGAAGTGGAGTTCACCAAGGGGCAGGACAAGTCTAAGGCGGCAGACGCCTACTTCGCCTTCTACCAGGAATTCCCCACCTCCGAGAACGCCGACCTCGCGCTCAACAACGCGTCGGTCTACTTCCGCGACCTGGGCCGTACCAAAGACTCCATGCGCATGCGCCAGGAGCTGATTGGGAAGTTCCCCAAGTCCAAGTACTACAAAGATCAGGTTGCAGCCCTGGGCTACGACTTTGAGTCTATCGGCGACTTCACCCAGGCCGCCGACTGGTACGAGAAGCTTTTTGCCCTGGATGCCAAACACTCCGGCTCCTCGGCGGCGATCTTCTCGGCGGCCCTCTTCCGCTCGGCGCTCGGCCAGTGGGAGCAGTCCATCAAGGACTACCAGCAGTACATCACCGCCTACCCGGACAAGCCGAACATCAACGGCATCAACATCGAGATCGCGCGCATCTACGAGAAGCACGATCGCTTTGCGGAAGCCTCCAAGGTGTACCTGGGTTTCTACTCCAAGCCTCCGGTCAACGCCACCATCGGCGAGATCATGTTCTGTAGGCTGCGCTACGGCCTGTTGATGGACAAGATCAACCTGGGCGCCAAGGTCAACCAGCACTGGAAGGACTCTCTGGCCTTCCTGGAAGACCAGAAGAAGAAGGGCGCCGATGTCAGCGAGGGCATGGAAGGCGCTGCGCAGATGATGTTTATCCTCTCGGAAGCGCAGTTCCAGGCCTACATGAACCTGAAGATCGACGGCCCCGGCGACAAGAAGGTGCCCCAGAAGCAGGCCGACAAGATGTTGTTGGAGCAGCTCCGCGCCAAGACCAAGGCCCTGGCCGAGCTGGAGGCCACCTACGTCAACGTCGTCAGCACCGGCGCCGGTGAGTGGGGTCTCGCCTCGCTGACCCGCCTGGGTCAGGCCTACGAAAACATGGCCGAGAGCTTCCTGAAGTCGTGGATCCCCACCTATCTGACCGAAGACCAGAAG
>CAITDR010000546.1 GCA_903891165.1 uncultured Pseudomonadota bacterium | reverse complement strand
GGATGGCGATGGGCTGGGGGATATGCTGATCGCGGCGGTCGGTGCGACCCTGGGCGGGCCCGCCTCCGGGGCGGTCTATGTGGTCTATGGCGCACCGACGGGGATCCTGGATCTCGCCGACGCCGACGGAAGGCTGGTAGGGGAGGCACCTTCGGACTACGCCGGTGCCGCGATTGGTGTGGGTGACATAAATGGTGATGGTCTTTCCGATGTGCTGGCCGGTGCCCAGAACTCGACCTATGCGCTGATTGCCGGGGCGGCCTACGTCGTCTATGGCCCGGCCTCCGGAGATCTGAGTCTGACCGGGGCCGACATCGTTATTCGCGGGGAAGAAGCTGGTCAGTTGGTGGGTGCAGGCCTGGGCAGTGGCGACGTGGATGGCAACCCGGGCGAAGAGCTGCTGGTGGGTGCCCCGGGGGATGGTTGGGGTGGAGAGGAGGCAGGTGCAGCCTACATTTTTTATGCTCCGGCGCCCGGGGTGTACACGGCTTCAGATGCGGGGCTCCGCGTGCAGGGGGAGCAGGCCGGGGACAATGCCGGCTGGGCGGTGACCGCCGGGGACCTGGACGGGGATGGGCAGGGTGAGCTGCTGGTGGGGGCACCGGGGGAGGCCACGGGGGGACCGGCGGCCGGTGCGGTGTATCTATTTTCTCTATAGTCGTCTTCGGAGGATGTATGTTCTTTCTCGCCTGTGCAGCGCCGGAGGAGAAAGTAGAGGTGGTCAGCCCTCATATCGAGGTGGGCCAGCCGACGTTGGACTTTGGGGCGGTGTTACCGGGAGCCTCGGCGACCCGGGAGCTGACCATCTACAACACCGGAAAGGACCCCTTGAGCCTCGGGATTCCCTTTCTGGTAGGGGGCAGCGGTGCTTTTCAGGTAGGTCCACTCCCCGCGACCGCCCTGGCTTCGGGCGGGGAAACGAGCCTCTCTATTACTTTTTCGCCCACCACCTGGGGAGCGAGCGACGCCTTGTTGGTGCTGCTCTCCAACGACCCGGAGCAGCCGTCGCTGGAAGTGTCACTGGTTGCGCAGCCTCAGTTCAGTGATCTGGCCTTTGATCCTCCCTCCTTGGACTTCGGAGTGACGCTGTTGGACTGTGAAGTCACGGGGACGATGCTGCTGAAGAATGTGGGGGCCGATGCCCTGGAGGTGACCGATCTGGAGCTTCAGGGGGACGATGCCTTTGAGATCTACCGAGAAAGTCGGGTCGATGAGCCCCTGCCCTGGGTGATCGGCGGTGGTGACAGCCGGATCGTGCGCCTGCGCTACCCCACGGGTCCGGCCGGAGGGGCCGCGGCCACGCTGGCCGCGCTGGATGGCAGCCGCGAGCTGGCCACCGCACGGGTCATCGGGCAGCGGTTGGAGAGCAACCACATCGAGGAGACCTGGCCTATCGACGGGGGAAAGGTGGACATCGCCATCCCCGTCCAGGATGCCGGAGCCAGCACCGATGTGGAGGTCCTTCGCGACGGATTCCCCGACTTTTTGGACGCCCTGGACGCCCTGAAGGTGGACTGGCAGATGGCCGTCATTCAGGAAGCCGGCGGCTGTGCCTACGGTGCGGATCCCTACTTCACCTCCGCGATGAGCCGCAACGAGCAGCTACGGATCCTGGATCAGCAACTGGACGGCACCAGCTATGTCCATGGGCTGAACGTGGCAAAAGCCTTGGTCAGCTCGGAAAATCTGGGCCCTGGAGGCTGTAACGAATACTTTATTCGTTCCGATGCCCGTATCGCGATTGTTGGCTACACCTACATCGGGAATAACCACCCCGACGAGGGCTGGCAGAACGCCATTCAGCCGGTGTTGGCGGTGAAGGACCAGATCTCGGACATCAAATTTCATGGGATCATCGAGGATCTTCGAAATGGCTGCGGCTGGGGGAGCCACTCTTTTTGGAGTGATGCCGTGGATTTGACCGGTGGGGTCTGGTATTCGATCTGTGAGGATGTACCTGCTTCGATGCTGAAGCTGGCGCCCAACCTCGCCGAGCCGCCCTCCAAATTTGTGCTCAGCCACGTGCCGGTGGACGGCAGCATCGTGGTGCGGATGAACGGGGCGACCACCGCGGCGTGGAGCTGGGACGCCGACGACAACATGGTAGTGCTGGATAGTGCACCAACCTCCAGTGGGGAGGTGGAGATCAGCTATGACATCCTCAATGCCTGTGAATAGTTTTTTGTTATTGTTTTTCCTCGGCGCCTGTACCCCCGAGGATCCCAAGGAGTCCACCCCAACGGAGGACGAGACGCTGTGTGCAGAAGCTGAAGCCCGGCTGGGCTACCGAATCTGCCTGCCTCGGATCCCCGACGAAGACAGCTTTATGGCGGTGACCATCGCCTCCACCTCCGTGGATCAGCTGCGGGTGGGCAAGTATATGGTGCCGGCAGTAGCGGATGCCCGCCTTCCGCCGGTATTCTTGGATGTAAGCCGCTTTCCCATGCACTACGACTTCATGGCCACCGGCTTCCCCGACCTCTTTCCGGGGCTCAGTATTGAAGAATACCAATCTCTGCTTCTCTACCCGGAAAGCCGAGAATTCTATGGAGGCACCCTCTCGCTCTATATCGACGGGGACAGCTTCTACTACGGCTTCACCGTATGGGATCAGCCTGCGGAGGCCAGCACAACGGTCACCGAAGCTCAGGTTCAGGCGGCCTGGGAGAGCCTGCAGCCGCGCTTTGAGATTGGCGAGCTGGCATTTGTCCCTGGTTCCACCAACCAGATCGCCGCAGCCGAGAGCTGGGGCGACACCGCCTTCCCCATCCGGAACCCCGCCGAGGTGGACTACG
>CAITDR010000545.1 GCA_903891165.1 uncultured Pseudomonadota bacterium | reverse complement strand
TCGACTGGCCACTCGCTCCAGGGCCGCCCGTACCAGCCGGTTTCGTGGCCGATCCACCGTCGTCCCCTCAAAAAAGCAGGCAATCCGCCCCTGAGCGAGCAATGCTCGGGTCTCGGTGGTCAGTACATCGATGCGCCCCCGCGCCCGGGTGAGCACGGCGTGGGTCGGTTGGTAGCCCTGGCGTAGGCGCCGCCGCAGACGCCTCTCCACAAAATCGGCCAGAATTGTTGCCACAAGGTCGGGCAGCTCCTCAGGGCAATTCTCCACCTCTACGGGGTTGGAACCCAGCGTGCGATAGAAGTCAGAGGCATAGAGCATCAGCAGCCAAAGGTTCCGCACCGGAACCCGGCCCACATAGCCTACCGACTCGGCCCCAGAATTCACCATCCTTGCAGCAGCTCGGCTACCGAACGTCCGGCTTCATCAGGATTCTCATACCAAAGCTCCTCCAGCAGAGGTTGAAGCTCGGTTTCCACTACTTGCAGGAACCATGTGCGGGTGCCACCGGGGGCCAATGGCGCGTTCGGAGTGACAAAGCTCTGGCCTACCCGGTACTGGCTCCCCAGACGATGATCGGCGGTGATCCGTTGGTTCAGGGCCAGAATGCGTCGCTCAATCTCTGGCGCCAAACCTGGATCCACCCCACCCTGCTCAACCACCCAGCGCCGCCAAGATTCGCCCAGCCGGGGCTCCAGGCTCACGAAGGCAAAGCGTCGCCGAAGCGCCATGTCTACCAGTGCCAGTGAACGATCCGCAAGGTTCATCGTACCTATCACATAGAGATTCTCCGGCAGGTACACGGGCCGGCGCTGCCCATCCACCGGATCCGGGTAGCAGAGCTGAAGGGCCTCACGTGGGTTGCGCTTTCCGGCTTCCAGTAGCGTCAGCAGCTCTCCAAAGATTTGAGCCGGGTTGCCACGGTTGATCTCCTCGATCACGACGACGATTTTTGTGGTCAGGTCCGCCTGAGCCGCACGGACGGCCTCCATAAACAGGCCATCCACCAGGCTCAGACGCCCATCCCCGGACGGGCGCCAGCCACGCACGAAGTCCTCATAGGAGAGGTTGGGGTGGAATTGGACGGGTCGCACCTTAGTTTCGTCGCGCTGCCCCACCAATGCAAAGGCAAGCCGCCGCGCCAGCCATGTTTTGCCGGTGCCCGGCGGCCCCTGGAGCACCAGGTTCTTCTTGACTTCCCACCGATCCAGCATGGTTTCCAGATCGCTCCGGTCCAGAAAGCAGCCCTCTTCGAGAATATGGTCGATGGTGTAGGGCGGGACGGCCGTCGGCGACGAGTCTGGCGCTATCGCCGCAGAGGATATAGGTTGAATGGAGACTTCTTCCTCGTCGTCCTCCGGCCCCGTCTCCGAGGGGGCGTAGCCCCAGGCGGCGAGCGACAGCTCGGGAAAGGAATGAACCGGGCAATCTTCCAGGGGGAAGGAGGCGAGGAGACGATCCCGGATCGCGAGGTAGTCCTGGCCGCTGCTGCGCTTCTTGTGTCCACCGAGGCCGATGGGGATCTGGAGGCGGCTGGAGATGTAGCTGCGGGATCCGCTGTCGAGGGTGACAAAATGCCAGGGCCGCGCCCAGTAGAGGCCGCAGCTCAGATTCCAGCCCACCGCGTAGCCGGCGGAGGCGCGGTCATAGGCCGCAGCAAGGGCGTCGCGGTCGGCCTCCTCAGCGCCGTCGGCAAGCGCCAGCCCTCTGGCGAAGACCTCCCACAAATTTTCGATCTGGTCCGCGGGACGGCTTTTTTCGTAGGGGAACAGCCAGGATCGCTGGTTGTTCAGCAAAGGAATCCCCTCAAAGGTCTGGGGGACCGGCTCCACAACGCCGATCAGCTTCCCCAGGGCCTCCGCAATCGCCCGGCGGTTGTTGTCCTTCAGCCCCCGGTTGAACAGGCCCATCGTGGTAAAGGGGCAGATGTCGCGAAGAAAGCCGGTACTGCCGTCGGCAAAGCGGTCGCCTTCCAAGAGCCCCAGCCCCTCCAATTTCAGGGCACGGATCCCCGCCAGCAGCTCGGGGCGGCGGCCGCGATAGTCCAGCAGGCGATCCGCAAAAGCCTGGTAGAAGGTAGTCCAACCGAAGCGAGCGGGCAGATCCCCAAAGCGCGCACGCCAAGCGGGGGCATTGCGGAAGCGGTCGATATCCTGGGCTTTTCCACTGAACGTAAAGGATAGGAGAGCTTCTGCTTCCCAGCTTCCTGCCTCCACCCGCCAGACTGTGCCCCGGTTTGTGTAAAAATACCACTCCTTTGCACTCTCCAGCGGCTGCCAGTTCACCTTCAGGCGACGCCCATCTCCAGGGTTCTCCAGGATGACACCCACCGCCTTGATAGCAAGAACGGATATGGTCTGACCACGATTGTCGAAGGGCAGGTTGTGTTTCTTGGTGTAAGCGGCCTTCACTGCGATGCGGTCGCCGGGCTGCATGGCGCGGACCTGTTCGAGATAGCGGTCGTCGTAGCCGTTTTCCCAGCTACTCTCCCGAAGAAAACGCGGAAGCTGGTCGTCACGCCCGTTGTAGGTGGCCCCTACAAACCATGCGGGTCTTCCCGCTGCAGATCCGATGTCCAGCATCCCACGCTCCTTGAAAGGTGATAGTGCTGGAGGAACGAGTTTTTGTCAACGGCAGCAGCTTCGGCCACAGGGAGTTCCTGCGTTGCCTCCCAGCCCCACCCTTGTTCAAGCGCTGCGGCGCCATCGCTGAGGGAATGGATTTCCGCAGAAGGTCATGCTCCTCCGCACGCCCCCCCGAGTTTTTCAAGTGTATAGACATCTATACACTCAAAAAGCTCTGGGGTCCGACGATAGAACCTGCTCTTTTGAAGGTCACGACCGATGGGCGCCCCCCTGCCATAGACTGCCCGCGCCCCCTTCGCCCGACCCCGGCCGTCTTCGTCGCCCCCACCAGAGCAGGCCCAGAACGCCAGCCGCGCGCCCTTCGCCGTCGCACCCGCAGTCCGGGTCCGCCGCGAATGGCTTGGAGCTGGGCGCCTCGGAGACGAGCAGGGCCACGGGCCGAGAGTTCCGCTGGGGCCCGCCATGGTAGGGCGAGATGCTTGAATCCTCGGCCAGGAAACGGACGACGACGTTGGCCGTCTCGGTGGGGACACCCTCGATCACCCCCTCCTCGCTCAGCCTGAGGCCGGCGGGCAGCTCCCCGTTCTGGACAGACCAACGTACCGGCTCCGTGCCGCCCCACCGGGCCAGCTCCGCCCGGTAGACCTCTCCGACGGTGCCTGCGGGAATGTCATTCGTGAGGATGGACAACCCGCGTTCCGCCGCCACAGTTGCCGCGTAGCCCTCGATCCGGTCCCTCTCGGCGGGGTCGTCATGCCGGCTTTCGAGCTGGTAGGGGTCGATATCGAGGTTGTACAGCTCCCCTTCGCCCCTTTCGTTCTCCAGATAGCTGTACGACGCGGTGATGAGGCCGGACCATGCCGGTACCTTCTCCCCAAACCAGGCCTCCACAAACACGTGATCTCGGCCGGCGCCACCCTCTCCACACAGCCAGGGCGCGAGATCCTGGCCCTCTCCCTCCAGGGACAGACCCGCGAGGCTCTGGATCGTCGCGGGAATGTCCAGCGGCATCGCCACCAATGTGTCGATGGTGCCGGGGGTGAATGCGGGGTTCGCCATGACCAGCGGGATCCGCACCGACTCCTCGTAGCCCACACCCTTGCTGATCAGGCGGTGTTCGCCGAACATCATCCCATTGTCTGAGGTGAGTACGAAGAGGGTGCTCTCCCGCTTGCCCGCCGCCTCGACCGCGTCGATCACGGCCACTATCGCCCGATCCACGGCCTTCAGGCTCTGCAGACGTTGGCGGTTGTTGCTATCGGCCACCAACTGTTCTTCCGCGGTCCAGAGCGGCTGGGCTTGCACCCAGGCAGGCTTGTCGGACAGGTCGGCCTCCTGGTAGCCGCGGCCCCGGTACAGGTAGTCCGGGTAGAGATCCACATCCTCTTCGGCGGGTGTGTGCGGGTGGTGCGGGGCGCGGAAGGACAGATAGAGGAATTGGGGATTGTCCTTGTAGCGCCGGAGGAAGCGAAGTGCGCGATCGGCCTGCCAGTCGGTAATGTACCCGGGGTAGTACGCGATGTCCGCGGGGGCCCAGGTGTCGGGGCCCGAGCTGCCGGTGAAGACGTCAAAGCCCGTCCATCCATCGTTCTCGGCGTGGACACCCCAATCGGTCCAGCCGGGGGGCACGTAGGCGCCGAGCTCCTCGTACTCGTTGAGGTACTTGCCCAGGAGGGAGGTGGCATAGCCTACCTCCTGCAGGCGCACGGCCAGGCTGCGCGTGTCGTCAAATTGGGTGGCGCCGCCGTTGGGGCGCTCGTTGTTCAGGACCCCGACCTGGTGGGCGTAGTAGCCGCCGGCCAGGAAGCTGGCACGCTCGGGACAGCAGAGCGGGGTGTTGACATAGGCCCGCTGGAACTCCACGGCGGTGGGCGCGAGGCGGGCCATGGTTTCTGGGAGGCCCTCCAGGTGGTCGAACCGGGCGTCATCCAAGAGGAAGACGATGATGTCGGGCTGGGGTGGTAGAGGGCAGGGCATGGAATGGTCTATCGCGCGGTAGGCGCCTGCGGCGCTCGGGCCGCACGCGTCGCACGCGCCTTACAACCCGTTGGCGCCCGCCTCCTCCCGGCATTAGACTGCCCGCGGCCCGTTTCCCCGGAGGTGTGCTTGATCCTGCTCCCCAAAGCCTCCCGCCCCGTCTGGGTCGTCGGCAGCGTCGGTTTGGCCGGGCTTTCCGCCCTTTTTCTGGCCAGCCCCGGCGTCGCCCAGCCTCCCGCTCCTGCCAGTTTTTGCAGTGTCTACCCCGATGTTCCTGCCTGCGCCGCGGGCGAGGTCACCTGTGCCACCTGCCATACGGCTCCCCCGGCGCTGAATGCCTATGGGGTGGATATTCAGGCGAAGCTCCTGCCCGGAGAGCCTCGTCCTCTCTCCTCTACCCTCTTTACCAACAATCTTGCCGATGCGTTGGCTGCGGTGGAGAATCTGGACTCCGATGGCGATGGCTATACCAACCTGACCGAGATCGAGGCGGGCAGTGCTCCAGCCGATGCCCAAAGTGTTCCGGCACCAGCCGTCTGCGAAGATCCCGATGAGGACGGCTGGGATCTTTGTGGCTATGACGCAAACTATGTCTACAAAAAGCTGATGATTGACTTCTGTGGTCGATCCCCCAGCTATCTGGAGCGCGAGGAATTCCGGGCCGCCAAGGACCAGAAAGACCGCCTCCACCAGCAATTGGACCTCTGCCTGGAGACCGAGTATTGGCGCGGTATCGGCGGTCAGGTCTGGAATCTGGCCAACCGCAAGATCGGCCCTTTACAGGCGATCAAGTCCGGGAAAGACGTGGGGCCAATCCCCCTGGCCGACTACGACGACGACTACGCCTACTTCGTCTGGACCCAGACCGACAATCGCGACATCCGCCTGGTTCTGACCGGTCAGACTTTTGTGAGTGCAAGTCTGGTGGACGGAAAATCCATCTACGAAGAGTGGGACCGCAGTCCGGAC